>DAOURC010000107.1 GCA_030625285.1 Eubacteriales bacterium | reverse complement strand
ATCAGGATCGTCACTTTCCAAAAATAACAATTGCGCTACAACCAAACTAGCTGTTACTTCAGAAATTTCTTCACCTACGATAATAATTCTATCTTTTAACAATCTAGAAAAAATATCATAAGATCTTTCACCTCTGTTTGTCTGTTCAACAACAATTGGAACTAAACTCATATAAGCCTCCTACTCGACAATTTTCGCATTTTCTACTAATAAGTCAACAACTTTTCTAGTCTTCAATGTATCCTTTAAATAGAAATAATCATCTCTAGAATAGATTTTTTCAACTTCTTCGATTGTAGAATTTTGTGATTCAACAATAGCATCCAATTCAGTTTTAACATCATCTTCACTAATTTCAATTGCTTCAACTTCACCAATTTTCTCAAGAACTAGTTGAGTTTTAACTCTGTTTACAGCATCTTCTTTCATCTGCTCTTTGATATCTTCCATTGTAGAACCTGTGAAAGATAAATATTGCTCCATGTCGATGCCTGAATATGATAATTGATGTTCCATATCTTTAAGCATGAAATCCAATTCAGATTCAACCATCCCGTTTGGAACTTCTATTTCAGTATTTTCAACTGCTTTGTCTACTGCAGTATTTCTGATAAGGTTTTCTGCGCTTTTAGCGTTTTGCTCTTCTAAATTCTTTTTAGTTGATTCTTTCAACTCTTCTAAAGTATCGAATTCAGATGTATCTGCAGCAAAATCGTCATCAAGCTCTGGTAATTCTTTAGCTTTGATTTCATGAACCTTAACTTCAAATATAGCTTCTTTTCCAGCTAAATCTTCTGCGTGATAATCTTCAGGGAAAGTTACATTCACTTTCACTTCATCATTGATTTTCGCACCGATCAATTGCTCTTCAAAGCCTGGAATAAATTCATTGCTGCCGATAGTCAAACTATGATTCTCAGCAGTTCCACCTTCAAATAATTCACCATCTACAGATCCTTTATAATCTATAGTTACGATATCTTCATTTTCGATAGCTCTATCTTCAACTACTATCATTCTTGCATTCATTTCTACCATTTTTTGAAGTTCAGTTTCTAAATCTTCATCTTTTACTTCAGTTTCAGGTTTTTTTACTTCGATTCCCTTATATTCACCTAATTCAATCTCAGGTTTTACTTCGATTTCAGCTGTGAATTTCAAATCAACATCTTTTCCAATCTCAATAACATCGATGTCTGGTCTACTAACAGGCGAAACTTCCAATTCTTCTATCGCCTTGCTGTATTCAACTGGTAACAATTCATTTAATGCATCGTCATAAAAAACGCCTTCGCCATATTGTGTTTCAATTATTTTGCGAGGTGCTTTACCTTTTCTAAATCCTTGAATGTTAAAACGACCTCTAGATTTTTTATAAGCTTGTTCTACATAATCAACAAATTCATCCTTACCTAAAACAACCTCTATTTTCACTTTATTATTTTCTTTATTCAATATTTTATAACTCATTTTTTTCCTCCTAATTTCTCTTTTCTACAGTATATTATACTATAACATTAATACTTATGTGTAAATACTTTTATTAAAGATATACCTATCTTTTTTTGCTATATCTCAATATTTTCATACATATTGTTGAATAAATCGATAAATAAGACCTGATTTTCAAGATAACTACCTTTTTTTAAGAGATATTTAATTCCTTCACTAACTTGAATTCCTGCAACAATCGCCGGTGTAAAAGAAGGATTTCCTAAACCGCTTTCTTCATAAGTATCTTTTTTATATAAATATTCTATCATATGCGAATGCTTCGTAACAACGCTAACTTGACCAAACCATCCATCGATAGCTCCGTGAACAAGCGGAATATTACATTCATCACAAACTTTTGACAGTTCAAGTCTACTAGGTATGTTATCTAGTGCATCAAAGACTATATCACAGCCTTTTAATACTTTTTTCCCAAGTTTATATGAAAATTTCTCATCATACACATCTAGGACAACATCGCTATTTATCTTTGCTACTCTTTCAACGGCAGCTTTTGTTTTGCTTTCTCCAATGTTTTCTTCAGTAGATAGAATTTGTCTATTTAAATTGCTCTGATCAAACACATCATAATCAACAGCAATTATATTTATAAACCCGAATCTGGCAAGCATTTCTAAAACATTGCCACCCAATCCGCCTAATCCTATTATTGCGACTTTCTTTTCCTGAAGTATATTGAATTCCTCAGAAGTGATCATGTTGAAATTTCTCTGATATCTCATTTCCATATCGATTCACCACTTTCTTGATAGTATCGAAAGCAAAACCCCTTTGAGAAAGATACTTTGACATTTTTCCTTTTATCTCGAATCCGATTTCATCAATATCTTCGCCATACTTTTTTAACAACAAGCCATAGGCGACTTCTTCATCATCTTCCATTTGAACACTTTCTATTTCGCTCTCATTCATACCTTTACCCTTTAGATTAGAAACGATTCTGAAAACCCCATATTTTCTGCGGTAAGATTCATAATAATCCAGCGCATATTGTTTATCGTCAATATACTTTTCTTCTATAAGTGCATCGAGTACACTATTTATAACACTTTTATCGTATTCTTCTTTTTTCATCCTATTTCTTACTTCAAATCTCGTCCTGGGTTGATATGCTATATAGTTTACAGCTTTATCGTAAGCATCGAAATACTGCCCCTTGTGAACCATTGAAGCCACTTCTTCATAACCCATTTCTTTTCCAGGGTACAAATAATAATCAATCATTAATTTTTGATTCAGCACATAACTTTCTTCATCAAAAATTACCCTTATTCTATTTCTTTTCAGGTTTTCAATTTTTACTATTATCATATTTTCTCCTAAAAAAAATGAGCCATCAAGCTCATTTCACTAATACAACATATATACAAGTGCTGAACCGAATGTTGCCAGTACTAGAGTCGCAACTATAGCAAGTGCCAACACTTTTCTTGATTTCATCATCATTTTCTATTCGCTCCTTTTAATTGCATTTTTAATTTTAAGTTCTTCCATATCCATAGGATAATCAAATTTCATTCTTACATTGTTATTATATACCATTTCAAAGCTAACGACTAGCTTTGTATCACTTATCCATTTAATATCTACGGCATCCACCCATTTTTTCATTTTCTCTTCTTCAAGTTTACCATATACATAATTCCTATAACGGTATTTAACAAAATTCTCATTTGGATGTTCTGCCAAGTATATAGTAGTAAGAACCAGTATTCTTGTTTTAATCTGCTTAAGTTGATTAAACCTTTGCACACTTTTAAATATCCTCACTAAACTATATATAAAAAGTGTTCCTGCCAAAGCTATAATATATTCATTCATCTAAATTCCTCCAAAAACATTATACATCTATAGTCCACATAATATATAATAAAGTTATCATACACTAAGGGGTTATATTATGTCAAAAAATACTTCAAACTTTTTAAAAATCGTCGCAATGGTCACCATGCTCATAGATCATATAGGTGCTCTTTTCTTCCCTCATATAATGATGTTTCGGATAATAGGAAGAATCGCCTTTCCACTATTTGCATATCTATTAGTCACAGGCTTTGTTCACACAAGAAATATCAACAACTATCTTGTTAGACTGGGAATCTTTGCAGTTATATCCCAAATTCCATATCATTTTTTTGCACCAGGCAGATATAATGTAATACTATTTTTCTTCCTTGCACTACTATCTTTAAAATACTATAAAAAGAATAGAATATATATACCATTAATAGTAGGTATCCTAACTGAATACCTAAAAATATCCTATGGTATGTACGGAATCATTGCAATTTACCTCATATACACTTTCTACAACAAGGACATAAAAAAAACAATGCTGTCATTCACATTGCTGAATATCTTATTCACACTCACCACGCATAACATCATACAGTTTTACAGCATATTGGCTTTACCTTTCTTACTGCTGAATATAAAGAAAGAAATACATATGAACAAATACATCGCATATGTTTTTTATCCTGTTCACATGAGTATTTTACTATTGATATACAGATTTCTTATTATCTGATAGAGTTTTCAGATTATCAAAATATCCGAAACTACATATTGAAATGGGATATTGAAACAGTCACCATAAAGCAAAGAA
>DAOURC010000143.1 GCA_030625285.1 Eubacteriales bacterium | reverse complement strand
TATATTTCAGTTCTTAATAATCTTGCTCCCGAAGGTATCACTTCTATGCTGCAAGATGTTAGAGCAAAAAGGAAAACCGAAGTAGAGATGCTCAGCGGACAAGTAATTGAATTTGGTAAAAAATACGGTGTAGCTACACCGGTTAACAATATTTTATATAAAATGATTAAAACAATTGAATTTACAAATGAAGAAAAATAAATCCATGCATATAAAAGCACACCAAAGTTGGTGTGCTTTTATCAGGTGACACTTTATGCAGTATAACTCTCATCTTTTTTAGGATTCAATAATTCCAGCAATCTTTCTTCTTCCGATATCGCTCTTCCTAGATCACTTGAATATGCCATGCATTTCCCATCTATAATCCTTGTTTCTACCGTTCCTTTAGCACTTTTATTCCCTATTAAATGAGGTGCATCTATAATCCCCTTTTTAATCGCATCTGCAATTACAACAGGATCACTCCATGGATCTTCACTTTCAATGTACAATGATTTTATAGTGTTTAGTAAAAATTTCGCTTCCTTTATTAATTCGGTTTTTCTCCTCTGTACATCTTTATCTTGTTTCATATCTACCATTCCATGCAAGGTTGATTTAATAACTCCCTTTACAATTTTACAACTCTCGATTATATCTTCAGGTTTTGCCGCATGGTCCGCTTCGCAAAAGCCTACTACATGTACGATATGTGGTTTTAAACTCATCGCCAAATAAGTAGAAGCTGCCAATTGACCTTTTGCTACATCTAAATCTGTGCTCAAACTTGCCAGTCCTGCTCTTACTTCTCTGAAAACTTTAAAATTCTCATTCTCTAACGATTCAATTAATTCAACCTTCGCAAGCATCTTCGCCAAATCCATTTTAGGATGCATAGCAGCTGGCACGTTGAACATATATTGAGCAATATAATTTTTTACGCCCATTTTTTTTGCATTGTAAGCTGCCAAATACGCCATAGCTACGCCAATCGTATCATGAGCATCTCTAAGACTCCACTGATGCGATTCATTGACTTCGACCGGAATATCTCTTTGCGCATGCCATCTCATCAATCGTTGTCCTTCACCGATAGAAGTAAGAACTTCTCTTTTCCCTCTTCCATCCAACACATTATACCAACTCAAAGGTACAGCACACCATGCATTATTAATTTTGCTTTTAAGAAGCTCGGCAAATTTAAAAACATCTTTTGTTCCACTATAACATCTTAGAAGTGGATGATTCCCTCTTTGGGCGCTTGTATACAACTCTTCAAAATCCTCTACTTTTCTTAAAGGTACGCCTCCTGCACCATCCAATTCACGATTCATTTTCTCTGGTGTAAAAAAGTTTTCTTGAGCATTTTGATCAGGTCCTATGGAAATCACATCTAAAACCTTTGCTTCTGCAATCTTTTCAATTCCTTCATATGTTTCTTCAAGAGAAGGCAATCCAAAATGATGCCTTAAAACAGGATCAGGATATTTGGATGCTATTCTTTCAATAATACTTTGTGATTCATTGCCGATAACTTCTTTTAAATTTCTTCCTCTTAAATATCCAACAACTTCATATAAATCTTCTGTACCATCAAAAATTTTAGAAAAGAATTTATACTCATTCGCAATTTCAGCAACCGCTTTTGTTCCTCCAAAGACCCACTCAATATTTTCTAGTTTGTAATCATAAATATACTTTTCAAGTTCATTCAACAGCGGTTTTACCGAATCAGGAGTCAGTCTGAATCCAACACCTACCACATCAGGTTTTTTATCAATTACATAATCGACTAGGGTTTTTATACTTACAGCCGCTCCTAAAAATTCTGTGGAATGTCCTTCTTTTTCAGCAAGTCTCAAAAAATTCACTGCACCACCTATATGGACACAATTCCCTATTGCTGCTCCTACATATTTTTTCATCATATTGCAACTCCTCTCGAATCCGACATTTTGCTAGTTTTCACAAACTCCTTAATCTCTTCTAGAGATAGTCCTTCTACTCCCATGTCAATTAATTTTCGCCCACTTTGCCAATAATCCGTATTGTGCAAAACTGATGCTAAATAAATCATGGAATCAATAGTTGGAGTTTTTATCATTAGATGATTTGCCATATCACAAATCGGCACAAGACTTTGAGGTACATCTTCAAAAATATACCTTGTATTAATGTTTTCCGGTGCCTTGATCCCTCTATAAGCTTCTGTATTATTGAGCGTTTCGCACAGTGTATCTCCATAGGCATTATAAGTAATTCCCAACCAATCCTTTAAAGACAATGCATCAACGCCTAAAGCCTTTACCACCTGCATTCGTTCATAATCAACCGCTTCAATAATTTTCGCCACAGATGGAGTAACACCATCTATATAAAACTGAAAATCTCCTTTTGTATCCTCAATTCTTCCACAATTCAATATAGTGACAATCGGATGCAATACAGCACCTATATTGTTGAAACTAGTTTCCAGCACACTTTCAGCAAGAGTAAATTCAGGAAAAGCATCGCCAATCATATGAATGAATTCATTATTTTTAACAGCCGGCAACACAGCTACTTTGACTTCGTTTTTCTTACTGAAGATCTGCACCTCACCTTGTTCTACCGCTCTACATGTAAATAACAAGGTTTGCGCTTCGACAATGCATATATTTGTTGACGGATTTCGTCTTTTAATAATACTATTGAATTCCAACGCTCCACCTGTTCTTCCAGGGTTCAATACAATATATTGCTTTTCTGTTATAAAAGGCGCAATCTCATTGGCGATGAATTTATGTCCACTCGCAGGCACTACAATCATAATCACATCCATGTTTTTTATCGCTTGTTCCATATTGTTTGTAACCAAATCTAATTTTCCCCGCCCGGTGATACTGCCTTCTAAATCAATATATCCTCTTTGTTTTATTTTTTCTATTTTTTCCATTGTTCGATTATATAAATTTACCGCATATCCTTTGTTCGCTAAATATCCAGCAAAGGCCTGTCCACCGTTACCTGCACCAATAATAGCAAACTTCAATTTTTTATTAGATAGATATTCTTTCACTAAATCTCCCCCTATCTATTTTTCACATTCCCTATTAACCTTTTATTCTTTCTATCGCTGTATCTACAATCTTAAAAATCAATTGATCATATGCAATTCCTGCTTTTTCAGCCATCTTCGGTAAATCACTATAAAACGGTTCTAGACCTGGAAGACTATTTATTTCTATCACATAAGGCTTATCATCTTTTACACGAATATCCACTCTCGATATATCACGACATCCTAGAGCGTCAAATGCCTTTAATACATTTTCTTTCATTTCTTCTTCCAATTTGCTATTGATAGGTGCCGGACAAAAACACTTCGTCTCATCACCGCACATTGTCTTAACTTCAAAAGTATTGAATCTTCCATATTTCTCCGGAACTTCGTCAAAATTAAGCTCCATAATCGGAAGTACCATCTTGTTCTTTCCATTTCCAATAACGCCTACTGTAAATTCTCTTCCTTCAATAAATTCTTCTACTAAAACAGGCGGTTCATATTCCTTTAGTAAACTCTCTACTTT
>DAOURC010000197.1 GCA_030625285.1 Eubacteriales bacterium | reverse complement strand
CGAACCCACCAGAGACGCTCTTAACACCACACACTGGTTTTGAAGACCAGGAGGCACACAAGCACCTATCCACTCCCAAAATTATATTTTAAACTTGTTTTCAGTACCTGAAAGAAGTCTTTTAATATTATCTTTATGTCTAAATGGAATAAAGATTGCTAAAAATATTCCTAAGTAGATAAATTGGATTTCCATATTGAAAAAATAACCTAAAATAGGTATGAGAATTGCTGCCAAAATTGATCCCAATGACATTAATTTTGAAATTTTAACAATTAAAATTTGAATAACAAATAATGTTATAGCGAGAATAGGATTAAACATAAGTAAAATTCCATATGTCGTGGCAACACCTTTTCCGCCTCTAAATTTCATGAAAATCGAGTAGCAGTGGCCGATAATAGTCATTCCAGCGCACAATACCGCTCCTGTTAATCCTAATAGGTAATAACCTATGAGATATGATAAAATACCTTTAGATAGATCTAATACAAACGCAATAAGCCCAGCTTTTTTACCGGCAACTCTAGTAACGTTTGTCGAACCTAAGTTACCACTACCGTGCTCTCTTAAATCTAAATGTGCAGTTTTTTTGCCGACCAAATATGAAAATGGAATTGATCCTATAAAATAGCCGATGATTATAGTAATAATATATAATTGCATATCTACCTCCGTACTTTGATATTTTAGCATCAATAATTTTAAAAGTCTATAAAAAGGATGTGTTTTTTTATGAAAAAAGTGTATGTTACTAGAATGATTGATGAAGAAGCGATTGATTTGTTAAAGAAAAAATATAAAGTTGATATCAATTCAAAAGACAGAGATTTAACAAAGAATGAGCTGTTGAATATTGCCGCGCATTATGATGCTGTTCTTACGATGTTGTCAAACAAGATTGATAAAGAGGTTATAGACAACGCTGAGAATGTAAAAATATTTGCCGATTATTCTGTAGGTTATAATAATTTTGATGTTGATCATGCGAAAGAAAAGGGCATATATTTAACCAACACTCCTGATGTTTTGACTAATGCAACTGCCGATTTAGCCTTTTCTCTATTATTGGCGGTTGCGAGAAGAATTGTTGAAAGTGATGCTTATGTTTCAGCTGGCAGATTCAAAGAATGGAAACCAAAACTTTTATTGGGAAAAGAACTATATGGAAAAACCATAGGGATTGTCGGCTTTGGAAGAATTGGAAAGGCGGTAGCTCAAAGAGCGAATGGATTTGGGTTGAATATCATATATTATAATAGGACTCGAAAAGAAGATAAAGAATTAAATTCTAAATACGTTGATTTTGATACTTTGTTGAAAGAATCCGACTTCATCAGCATACATACACCTTTAAATGAGGAAACTCATCATCTTTTCGGTAAAAGAGAATTCGAATTGATGAAGGATGACGCAGTGCTGATCAACACATCTAGAGGACCGGTGATTGATGAAGAAGAATTGATTAAGGTGCTGAAAACAGGAAAATTGTTTGGCGTCGGTCTTGATGTTTATGAAAATGAACCTATTGTTCCAAAGGAGCTTATTAATCTAGAAAATGTAATAACTTTGCCGCATATCGGGAGTGCCACTAATGAAGCGAGAAAAGCGATGGCGATTATTGCGGTTAACAATATTATTCAAGCTCTTGAAGGGGATATACCAGAAAATTTGATTTATTGATTTTGAAGAAAGAGGAGTGAGACTATGGAACTAGTGCAGATTAAAAACAATACTTATTATTTTGACAATCCATCGATTATAGGTCTTTATAGGTTGAATGAGAAAGAAGTAATGTTAATCGATACGGGCCTCAATGATGATGGTGCAAAAAAAGTTTTAAAGATAATCAAAGAAAACAATTGGGAAGTAAAAGCGGTTGTCAACACTCACTCTCATGCCGATCATTGCGGTGGTAACAGTTTGATTCAAAAAAGAACAGATGCATTTTTCTACTCGTCTAGAATAGAAAAAAGTTATATTGAAACGACATCTACTGAACCACATTACCTTTTTGGCTCTTATCCGCCCAAAGTGTTAAGAGCGAAGTTCTTACAAGCCAAATCATCGAATATCGACATGGTCATTGATGGAGATGAATTAAACATCGAGGGAAATCAATTTCAAATAGTGGATTTAAAAGGGCATTCACCAGAGCAGATTGGAATAATAACTCCAGATGATGTTTTTTTTGTAGCTGATAGTGTGATAGAATCCAAAATTATTGAAAAATATAAATTTATCTACAATTATTCTTTAAAAGAGTTGTTCAATTCACTTGATAAAATCAAAGAAATCAAGACCGAGCATTACGTATTATCTCATGGTGGGGTGAAAAAAAGTATAGTAGAAGATATCGATAATAATTTTAAAGCATTGGAATTGTTGAATGAATTCATACTGAATCATTTAGAAAAACCTGATAATAAAAACAATATTCATAAAGCGATGATCAAAGAGTATGGATTGATAGAAAACATCCCCAATTATTATTTGAATGACTCGCTTCTTAGTTCTCATCTGGGATATCTTATTGAAGAAGGCGTGGTTGAATTTGAAGTGATAGATGGTGAAGTGATATATAATAAATAGC
>DAOURC010000044.1 GCA_030625285.1 Eubacteriales bacterium | reverse complement strand
AAAGTAAACTTTATCCGTTTTTAGGTGGAGATACTTTGTGGAGAGGCCAAAATCCTGAAAGAAACTTGATACCTTCAATCAATCTTATTTTGCCTTATGCATCTGCAAGTTACATCATAGGGGCTTCGAAGCAGTCGATATATGATATGTCGAAGATATCGATCCAAAATGCCATAAGTATTTTAAGGACGATAGAGAGTGAGTATCAACAATTGCATGAAAAGAGTTTGACCATGGCTTCTTTGCCAGAAGTTCTGGTATATCCGAGGTATCCAGATAGAGGAGGAGTACAGAAGTTGGATCTATCTGTCAAAGCAAGCGAGTACTTGGAATACGATTTAGAGCATTTAGAAAGACTAGAAGACATTTGTTCAAAGGAATGATAAAAATGATAAAAATTTATGGTGATACAGGAAGAGATGTTATAGTTGTAAACAATCAGCGAATGCTTGATGAGGAAGAATCAATCGATTATTTGAATTTGAGTGGGGAACATCTTGAAGAATCAGAGTATGTTCAAAAAATCAATATAAATTATAAAAACAAGATTTTATCACATCTTAAAGAATCATACACGATTTCAATTATCGGTTTAGGAGATGTGGGAAGCAATTTGCTTCTCGGTATGAAACTGCTAGGTTTTCCTACTATTGAAACTATTAATATCTATGATCCAAACACTGAAAGAGCAGAGCGTTATGAAATGGAAATGAACCAAATATATCAAGAAAATTTCAATATAAACATTCCAGTTAAAATAATATCCGAAGATGAGATATTTGATTCTGATATTGTGATTTTTACAGCCAGCAAATCAGTTCCAGCTATTGGAGATGAAAAAGTAGATGTTAGAAAGGTTCAATTTAAAGGGAACAGTCAGATTATTTCCCAATATGTCAAAAAAGCGAAATCAAAAGATTTTAAAGGACTTTTTTTAGTGGTTTCCGATCCGGTTGATCTTCTTTGCAAGGTGGTATATGAGGAAGGCGATGGTTATTTCTTACCTTCACAAATAGCAGGATTTGGTCAGGGCGTTATGTATGCCAGAGCGCTTTATTATGCCGACAAAATGCAAATAGGAGATTTTAGTGAGGAAGGTAGAATTTACGGTCCTCATGGCAGTGAACTGATTGTGGCGAACAGTCTTATGAATTATGATGATGAGTTGTCTAAAAAAATGACCAGATTGACGGTTGAAGCAAATTTGGATATCAGAAAGTTGGGATTCAAGCCTTATATCGCACCCGCTTTATCTTCAGGAGCACTTTCGATATTAGCGTATTTAAGGGGTGAATATACGTATTCGTCTCAGTATATCGATGGATATTTTTATGGTGTTAGAAGTAAAATGACAGAAGATGGGTTGCTTATTGATGTGGGAAATATTCCAAAAGAGTTGATGGTGAGAATTAACGAATCTTATGATAAGATGGTGGACTATTATGGAAAAAATAAAATTGATTAAGGCAAAAGAGATTCCTAAAGAAATATATTCAGCTATAAATGAATCGTCACAATATTTTGAAGATGTTAAATTAAATATTGAAGATGATTATAAAAATTCCAGGGTGTTGATTTTACTCCATGCAAATGAGATCGGTATGGATTTTGAAGTTATGAATTTTCTAAATGAACTATATAAGAAAGACAATGAGAGCTTTAAAAATAGCTATGTTGGTCTGATAGTTTATTCGAAATCTAGTCTTTATACAAAAAAAGTTGCAAAAGAAGTAATTTTTATAGTGAATTCGATGGGAGCAACTATTATTGGACAACCTCTTATAGAAGTTATTGGCGGGTTGGAAAATTTAAAGAAATGGTCTAAGTATTTAAAATTGACAAAAACAGAGACTTTAAAATACTTGGTGAACAAGCTAGTGAATCGATTGCTTTCTTATGAAAAAAAATATATTGAAAAACCGAAGTTGTTGGTACTGCATGCAAATAGCAATATTGAGATTTCCAATACTCATTTGCTCTGGAAAGAAGTATCGGAGCACTTGAATATCGATTATAGTGTCATTCATGTGGAAGATGGAACTGTTCTAGATTGCAGAGGATGTTCTTTCAAGACTTGTATTTATTATGCAGAGAAAAACAGTTGTTTTTATGGTGGTGTTATGGTTAAAGAAATACTACCGGCTATTGAAGAGGCAGATGCTATATTATGGCTATTGCCGAATTATAATGATGCTATAAGCGCTAAATTAATGGCAGTCATCAATAGGCTAACTGTTTTATACAGGAAACATCCATTATTGGACAAAAACATTTTTGCTATTGCAGTTTCTGGAAATAGCGGAAGTGATTCTGTGATAAGGCAATTGATTGGAGCGTTGAATATCAATAAAGGGTTTAGGTTGCCTCCTAAATTTTATATCCATGCTATTGCCAATGATGCTAGAGAAATATTGAATTGTCCAGATTTTGAAAAAACGGCAAAACAATTCGCTTTGCACATCAATGAAGAATCACATTGGATATAAGTTATTTAATCAGTTGAACCTGTTTAGAATTACTTATTGCAGTTACAAAGTTTTTTCTGGATTCGGGATATCGAATATAAAATTCATTGAGAAGAGATTTAATTTCTTCTCTTTTTGTATGTTTATCTATAGGGCAGGGGTTTTTAGCAACTGGGATATTGTTTTCCTTTGCAACATGTATAATGTCTTTTTCAGTGGCAGTAATGAACGGTCTGATAACGTTGATGTCTTTTCTAGATAAGTAAGTATTCATTTGAAAAGTATTGATTCGACCTGTATAAATCATATTCATGAAAAGCGTTTCTACAGCATCGTCTTGATGATGGCCGAGCGCCAATACTTTGAATCCTTTTTTGACAACTGCATCGTGTAAAACACCTCTTCTCATGTTTGCACATAATGAGCAGGGGTTTGATTCGTTTCTAATATCAAAAACCACTTCAGAAATTTGTGTATCAATGATATTAAGTGGAACATCGATAGATTGACAAAAGTCCTCGATAATATTTATCGGGAAGTCTTCAAAACCGATATTTACAAAGAAAGCTTCCATTTCAAATGGTATCGGACTAAATCTTTGTAATTTCTTGAGGGCATATAGTAATACCATACTGTCTTTTCCACCAGAAACACCTACAGCTATTTTGTCGTTATCTTTTATTAAATTGTTTTCTTGAATTGTTTTTCTTAAATTCCCTAATATTTTTTTCACATATATCACTCCATGAAAAGGATTCTATCATTAAAGTCAATTATAAACAATAAAAAAGAGAGATTACTCTCTCTCTGCTTTTTTTGGTTGTGGTTTTTGTTCTGGTTTTATTTTAGCGGCAATTTTACAATTTCCATCGAAGGTTCCGCCTTCTTCAATATCGAAAGATGAAACTTCTATATTACCTTTAAGTGAACCTTGAGCAAATACTTTTAGATGACTATTACAAATTACATTTCCAAGAACGCTACCTGATATTTCGATATGGTTACATTTTATACTGCCGTTTACTGTAGCGTTAGGACCGATTATGATATTCCCTTTTGAATCTATGTCTCCATTAATAGTTCCTTCGATTCTGATTGAACCATCACTTGCTATATTCCCATCGATTTTTGAACTTTTACCTATTATAACATCATATGTGTCGCTAGTGCTCTTTTTAGTAGTTCCTTCGCTTTTAAACAAAATATATTCCTCCTAATATTCTATCAATGTTTTTCTTGGATTGATTTGTTTACCTTCAAAATGGACTTCAAAGTGAACATGAGGTCCAGTACTTCTCCCTGTTGAACCTATGTAACCGATTAAATCTCCTTTTGTAACTTGATCTCCAACTTTTACGAGGTTTTTAGTATTATGAGCATAAACAGTTTCATAATCATAACCGTGAGAAATAACAATCATATTGCCGTAATTGCCATTGTACCCAGAATAAGTTACAATCCCTGAAGCTGCGGCATAGAACTCAGTACCCTTAGGAGATGCAATATCTATTCCTCGATGGAAAGAAGTAAGACCTGTAAATGGATCTCGCCTATAACCAAAATTAGAAGAAACATATCCACTGACAGGAGAAAAATCTGGATAACATTCAAGAAAATCAAGTTGTGAAGATACATCTTCAATTAGAGTTCTATATTCAGTCATTTGTTCTTGAATTATTGACGATATCTCATCATCGGTAGTTAAAATTTTTGCCTCATCAATTACATTTGGTTCGCTGAGCGTTTGATTATTTATTGATAATAGAGTTGAACGATCTATTGAGCGACTTGTTGGAATACTTAGTGCTGTTTCTCCTCGATCGTTAATCATCACCAAGAGTGAGTTGACTTCCGATTCAAGACTATGAAGTTCCGATAATTTTTCTTCGAAATACAATGCCGAAGAATTGATTGATGTTTTTAAATATGACATTTCATCTTCATATTCACTTCTTAAGGAATATAATTTTTGGATTTTGTCATCTCTAAAAACGATTCCATTTTCCAATTCGATATTATATGCGTCATAATAACTATTTAACGATTCTAGATATACATTTTTAACTACAAAATATGAACTTAAAATTATCATTATTGAGAACGTTGAATATAAGAAGAGTTTATTCAAATTAAATTGAATAACGTTCTTATCAGTATTTGGAATAATCATAATTGTAAATTTATATGATTTCAATTTTTTTAGTTCTTTAAAAAGTCTCATAATTTACTCCTAAATATATATTTCCCCACTGTTATAAATATACCATCTTTAACTATGAACTTTCAAGAAAAAATTGATATTGATAAGGATTATTTATTGGAATATTCCAATAAATGTAATTTCTTCAAATATTGTGATAGACTTGCCTCCCGATGATATTGAGTATAAAATGGGGGTGAGGTGTTTTATGAATAATTGTGATGAATTTTTACCTATAAATGGATATGATATGGAAGCGAGAGGTTGGGAAAAATTAGATTTTATCCTAGTGACAGGTGATGCATATATTGACCATCCTTCTTTCGGTGGTCCTTTAATAGCGAGAGTATTGGAAAGGGCCGGATATAGAGTTGGAATAATAGCTCAGCCCGATTGGAAAGATTTAAAAGATATAAAAAAATTAGGAAAGCCCGAGTTGGGATTCTTAGTTACTTCAGGTAATATGGACTCTATGGTGAATCATTATTCTGTCGGTAAAAAGAGAAGAAAAAATGATATGTATTCTCCTGGTGGCGAGATGGGACTACGCCCTGACAGAGCTGTTATTGTCTATACGAACTTAATAAAACGAGCATATAAGGATGCGCCGGTGATTATTGGCGGGATTGAAGCTTCTCTTAGAAGACTTGCACATTATGATTATTGGAGCAATCAACTAAGAAGATCTGTTTTGTACGATTCCGGAGCAGATTTGTTGGTTTATGGGATGGCAGAAAATCAAATGCTGGAAATAGCCGAATATTTGAACAATGGTATAGATATTCAGTATATTCAGCATGTGAAAGGCACGGTTTTTTCTGTGGCTTCCAAAGAGAATGTTTACGACTATATAGAGTTGCCTTCTTATAAAGAAGTTTCGGAGAGCAAGAAAACTTTTGCGAAATATTTTAAAATGTTTTATGACAATCAGGATCCGATCTTGGGCAAAACTTTAGTTCAAGAGCACGATAAGGGTTATATTGTGCAAAATTCGCCGATAATGCCTTTAAATCAAGAAGAGCTTGATTATATTTATGAAATTCCATTCACTAAGCAAGTGCATCCTACATATGAGGAATTGGGATCGGTTCCGGCAATAGAAGAAGTTAAATTCAGTATTGTAAGCAATAGGGGATGTTTTGGCAGTTGTAGTTTCTGCGCATTGACTTTTCATCAAGGAAGAGCCGTTCAAAGCAGATCGAAAGAATCGATTGTTAAAGAAGCAAATCAAATGATAAAAAATAAAGACTTCAAGGGTTATATCCATGATGTTGGAGGACCTACTGCTAATTTTAGAAAGCCTGCATGTAAAAAACAGTTAACTATCGGCAGCTGCAAAAATAGACAGTGTCTATTTCCTACTAAATGTCCACATTTAGATGTATCTCATGAAGAATATTTGGATATTTTAAGGACAC
>DAOURC010000040.1 GCA_030625285.1 Eubacteriales bacterium | reverse complement strand
CATTGAATTTCCATCATCTCTAACCATAAGTAATCAAATTGTTGAAAATGAAGCATCTATTGATTACGTGGAAGGGAAAATCATAGCAATTCTATCTAAAGATCAACTATAAATCGAGATTTTCATACATCTCCAAAGCGTTGTACGAACTTCTTACAAGTGGAGAAGAAGCTACTGCCATGAAACCTAAAGAAGTGGCTATTTCTTCGTAAACCTTGAATTGATCAGGGTGAATATATTCAACCATTTCTATATGTTTTGGAGAAGGTTGCAAGTATTGACCTATTGTAACAATATCGCAGCCTACGCTTCTTAAGTCTTTAAGGGTTTTAATCACTTCATCTTCTTTTTCTCCCAATCCTAGCATTATACCTGATTTAGTTATCATTTTAGGGTTTAATGACTTGACGGCAGCTAAAACTTTTAAAGATTGTTCGTAATCTGCTTCTGGTCTGACTGTGTCATATAACCTCTCAATTGTTTCGACGTTGTGATTATATACATCGGGGTTGCTATCTACCACAAGTTTAATTAAATCGTAATCACCATTAAAATCAGGCGTAAGGATCTCTATAAAGATGTCTTGCATTAGAAGCCTGATTTCTTTAATTGTATTTACAAATTGCATTGCGCCTTGATCTTCTAAATCATCTCTTGTCACAGATGTTATCACCGCATATTTCAAATCAAGTTCTTTTACAGCTTTTGCAACGTTTTTTGGTTCGTTTGCATCGACAACTTCTGTAGTTCCAGCAGTTACGTTGCAAAATTTACAATGCCTGGTGCATACTTTTCCCAACAACATGAAAGTAGCTGTTTTTTTTCCGAAACACTCCAATCTATTAGGGCAATTTGCCTCTTCGCAAACAGTCGTTAAATTATATTGCGTAATTAAACCGGTGACCTTATTCAAATGGGCTATATCGCCGATGCGAACTCTTATCCATTCAGGTTTTCGTTTATATTGCATAATACACCTCATATTTTAGACTTTAGAAGAAAAGAGAAGTTATTTCTTCGGGTTGAATATTTTTAAAATAACTAGATAAATCGAAATCATTTAATACTTGCAGTATTTTTTCTTCGTTGTGATCAGTAGCGACAAGTGCGTTTTCGATATCACTCAGATCTAATTTACTGAAGAAATCTCCGTAAAATTTAAGCTTATCAATTTTACCGTTTTTTATTTCAAACGATATTTCCACAATACCGCCAGGAAATTTTTTTGATTGAGTCAAGCTGTATTTTGGAGAATTGCCATAATTCCATTCCCAAGTATCGAATCTTTCTTTTTTTATTTTCAGTATCTTTTTTATATCTTCCTTTGTGAATTCATAAAATTCGGCATTATCTGAAGTGTTTTTAATATGTTCGTTGATCATTTTTCTAAAATCCATTATATCTATATCGCTATTTAGATGCGAGCTGATATTTGTTACTCTGCTTTTAACTGAATCGATACCTTTAGATTCATATTTCACTTTTTTTGGATTGATTGCTTTTGATAAATCTGAAATATCCGAACTGAACAATAATGTGCCGTGATGCAAAAGTCTGTCTTTGTATTTGTATTGGGCATTTCCAGAAAATTTCTTGCCTTCGATTGTCAAATCGTTTCTTCCTGAAAATTCAGCATCTACACCTAAAGTTTGCAGTATCTCTAGTATTGGAGTTGTAAATTTTTTAAAATCAGAGAATGATTTAGTATCGGAAACAATAAATGCGAAATTAGTGTTTCCTAAATCGCAAAACACAGTACCGCCACCAGAAAGACGTCTTACTACAGGGATATCGTTTTCTTTTACATAATCATAATTTATTTCTTCCAAACTATTTTGATTTTTCCCGATAAGAACCGATCTACTGGCACGCCATAGCATAAATATATCATCATCAAAGTTTTTCATCATGTATTCTTCGGCGGCCATGTTAAAACTTAAATCAGTGTTTTCATTTAGAACTATTTTCATAAGTCACCCCAGGTTAAATATATTGAACTGCTTTCATATATTCTAACAAGAAAACGTATATTAGGAAAGTATAATATATTGGCGCAAGCAAAACAGACAAAAAAAAATAAAAGTCTAACAACGATAGTTGTAGACTTTTATGATTATACTGCTCGTTGTACTTTACCAGAACGTAAACATCTTGAACATACTAAAACACGTTTAACAGTTCCATTTTCAGTAACTTTAACTTTTCTTAAGTTAGGTTTCCATGTTCTTTTATTATGATTCAATGCATGAGATACGTTATTACCTGTAATAACACCTTTTCCACATACTGCACATACTCTTGCCATTTATTACACCTCCCTCGAGATTCTTTCCAAAATTCAACATATTTATTCTATCATTAAAAGACGCCTTTGACAAGACTAAGTTATATTGTTTTTTACTTGTCGATTTTAACAATTAATAGTAAAATAAAGAATAGACTATATGTATAGGGGGGTAAAGACATGTCAATTAAAGTTGAGAACGATTTAGGTTCAATTAATATCAATAAAGATGTGATTGCCAATATTGCCGGTTCTTCCGCGATAGAGTGCTACGGGCTGGTTGGAATGGCTTCTCGGTCGACGACAAGCGGGATTGTCAATCTGCTAAAAAAGGAAAATTTGAATAAAGGTGTAAAGATAGAAGAAACAGATGAAGGTTTAATCATCGATCTTTATGTTATTATACAATTCGGAACGAAAATTTCAGTAGTTGCTGAAAACATCATAGAAAAAGTACGTTATAATGTTGAAAACCAAACTGGTTTAAAAGTGAAAAAAGTGAATGTAAATATTGAAGGTGTAAAAGTTCAAGAATAATTAGGAGGCAAGTTATGAATATTCAAACGATTGATGGAAAATTGCTGACTAAGATGTTTATTCAGGGAACTTTGAATCTGTCAAAGGAAAAAGAAGAGATCAACGCATTGAATGTATTTCCTGTTCCAGACGGTGATACTGGCACAAATATGAGTCTTACGATGCAATCGGCAATAAACGAATTAAAAAGCAGAAATGAAAAAAATGTAAACGGAGTATCAAAAGCGATTTCAAAGGGATCGCTAATGGGAGCAAGGGGAAATTCAGGAGTTATATTATCACAGATTTTCAGAGGATTTGCCAAAGGGCTTGAAGAAAAGGAAATCATAAATGTAATAGACTTTGCAGACGCTCTAAAAGCAGCTGCCGATACAGCTTATAAGGCTGTTTTAAAGCCGGTTGAGGGAACGATTTTAACGGTAGTTAGAGAAACTTCTGAAAAAGCGATGGAAATTGATACAGAAGATATGGCTTTTCATGATTTCTTTAGAATCATAATAGACGCTGCCAATGAATCTTTAAGAGATACACCGAATAAGCTCGATGTATTGAAACAAGCTGGTGTTGTAGATGCTGGAGGAAAAGGTTTTGTTTCTATCTTAGATGGATTCAACAACGCTTTACTCGGAGTGGAGATTGAAGACAATCTTATCGAGCAAATACAAAAGCCGGTAGAGCATAAAGCTTTGGAAGCTAAAGAAAATATTGAATTTCAATATTGCACAGAGTTTATAATAAAATCGCACGTGGGGGAAGCCACGCAGCTTAGGGACGATATAATCAAACTAGGCGACAGCATGGTATTTGTGCAGGATGAAGAAATTGTAAAAGTTCATATCCATACAAATAATCCTGGGATAGCGATTGAATTTGCTTTAAAATACGGGGAATTGGTAAATGTTAAAATAGATAATATGAAACAGCAACATGAGAATATATTGATAAGCAAAGATGATATCGCAAATAAAAAATATGGATTTATCGCTGTCGCTATGGGTGAAGGAATCAAGTCTATATTTGAAGATTTGGGTGTTGATCATATTATTTATGGTGGACAGACTATGAACCCTAGTACTGAAGACATTATGGAAGCTATAGATAAGATATACGCTGACAATATTTTTATTTTACCGAATAATTCAAATATTATAATGGCTGCAAATCAAGCAAGAGATTTATCGGATAAAAACATAATTGTTATTCCGACAAAATCTATTCCGCAAGGGATAAGCGCATTGGTAGGGTATAATGAAGAATCGGAACCAGAAGATAATGAAGAAACTATGAAATCTATCATATCCAATGTTAAAACTCTTCAAGTTACTTATTCTGTCAGGGATACAAGTTTTGACTCTAAGGAAATAGAAAAAGACGATATCCTGGGCATTGTCGATGGAGAAATAGTGAGTGTCGAGAAAACTGTTGAAGATGGTTTTATGAATGCTATGGAGAAAGTTATCGATGAAGATTCAGAGATTGTAGCTATATATTATGGTGAAGAAGTCAATGAAGGATTTATGAATGGATTAGTTAAACAGTTAGAAGAAAAATATAAAGATGTTGATTTCGAAGTATATTACGGCGGACAACCTTTGTATTACTTTTTAGTATCAGTAGAATAAAAGAGGGTGTATCCCTCTTTTTCTAATGGGGATGATATATTTGAAAGCTGGCCAATTAAAGGGAGTAGGCCCTAAAAAAGAAAAAATTTTAAAAGAGATGGATTTGCAATATATCGATGATTTGCTTTATTTTTTTCCGAGAAAATATATTGATAAGACAAGAATCGCCGACTTGAAAGTTCATAAAAGCGGAAGCGACGGAGTTGTCAGTGGTACAATTATCGATATTAAAGTGAAAAAAAACTATGGTAAAAAAGATATAATGACATTGAGAGTAGAAAGTCAGGGTTATATTGGTGAAATATTGTTTTTTAATGCTCATTATTTGAAAAACAAGATAAAATTTCAAAAGGAATATTTTTTTTATGGGAAAATCGAGCTAAAAGGAAAGTTTTTCAAAATGATTCATCCGGAGATAGAAGATTTTGATAAAAAAGATTTTTTATCAATCGAACCTATATACTCGCTACCTTTGGGGTTGGGTCAAAAAAACATTAGAGATTTTATCAAACAGTGTTTGGTATTTAGAATATATGAAAATTTACCTGAATATTATATAGACAAGAATAAACTGTGTTCTAGGGAACACGCACTAAAAAACATTCATTTTCCTGAAAGTAGAATGAAATTCAAAGAAGCGAAATACAGATTGATATACGAAGAGTTTTTTAAGTTTATATTTGGGAATCAATTGATAAAAGAAAAAAATCATCATCAAGAAGGTGTTTTATTAAAAAAATTCAGAGATGAAACAAATGATTTTATCTCTAAACTGCTATTTGAATTGACAAGTGATCAAAAGATGGTTTTAGATGAGATACTTGAAGATTTCAATTCCGATATACCGATGAGAAGGTTGTTGCAAGGTGATGTCGGTAGTGGGAAAACCGTAGTTGCGGTTATCGCAAGTTATATTACATATTTAAATGGATTCCAAACAGCTGTAATGGTTCCTACTGAAATATTGGCGATGCAGCACTATAATAATTTTAAGAACGTACTTCCTGATGAAGTGAAAATAAAATTGTTGACAAGTTCTGTTCAGAATAAAAAAGATATCAATCGGGAAATTTCAGATGGCGAGGTCGATATTGTGATCGGGACACATGCGCTGATTCAAGAATCGGTGAATTTTAAAAATCTCGGTTTTATTGTAACGGATGAGCAGCATCGATTTGGAGTGAATCAAAGGAAAGCTCTGATTGATAAAAATAAAAAAGCGAATTATTTGATGATGAGCGCTACTCCTATTCCGAGAACCATGTCGTTAGTCATGTACTCGGATATATATGTCTCGACAATCAATGAATTGCCTACTGGAAGAAAACCTATCGATACAGAGATAGTTAGAAGTGATCAACTAAAAAAACTTTATGGTAAAATCAAAACTAAACTAGAAAACAATGAACAGGGATATATCGTTTATCCGTTTATCGAAGATAGTGAAAAATTTGAAGATGTTAAATCCATTAAAGTTGGGTATGAAGAGATTAATGATATTTTTAAGGATTATAAATTAGGTGTTGTCCATGGGCAACAGAAATTCGAGGAAAGAGAAAGAATTCTTTTGGATTTTAAAAATGGAGATTACGATATTTTAATCTCTACTACAGTCATTGAAGTTGGAATAGATGTATCCAACGCCAGTTTTATTTTGATCAACAACGCGGAGAGATTCGGTCTGAGCCAATTACATCAGCTTAGAGGAAGAGTGGGAAGAGGAAACATCAAAAGCCACTGTTTTTTGATTTCTGATAGCGATCATGAAAGGCTTCATGCGTTAGTCGAGAGTAATGATGGGTTTTTTATTGCCAAGAAAGATTTGGAAATCAGAGGACCTGGTGAAGTGTTGGGTATAAAGCAACATGGAACGAATCATTTTCTCATTGCCGATATGTTTAAGCACCTCGGTATTATGGAACAAGCAGTAAACGACGTTGCGGAACTATTTGAAAAAAGA
>DAOURC010000061.1 GCA_030625285.1 Eubacteriales bacterium | reverse complement strand
ACAGGAATTTAAAGATTTATTATTAAGCTTTGGAACTGGTAGTATTCTTGATACATCTATGGGGATATTTACAGGATTTGCAATTACCGCAATTGTCCAAAGTTCATCTGCAACTACAGGTATATTGATTGCACTTGCCAGTACAGGACTTTTGCCGATAACATCTGCATTTCCAATATTACTTGGAACAAATATGGGTACAACTGTAACTGCGATGCTTTCAAGTTTAGGTGCAAGCAAAACTGCTAAAAGAGCTGCGATAATTCACTTTATGTTCAACTTGATCGGAACTGTAATATTTGGAATTTTCTTATCGAGATTGACTATAAATTACGTCACTGCAATAAGTGATGACCCTGCAAGACAATTAGCTAATGCTCATACATTGTTCAATATTGCGAATACAATAATTCTATTGCCTTTCGCCGGTGTACTTGTACACTTGTCAAATAAAATTTTACCTGTATCAGAGGAAGAGAAGAAAGGTGTTGTGGGTATCAAATACCTTGATGAAAGGATTTTAGAGACGCCGTCGATAGCAATTATTCAGGTGTTGAAAGAAGTTCTTCATATGGGGAATATTGCTTTAGAGTCATACTCTGCTGCTGTAGAATCAATACTGACGCATAATGAAAAAAAAGCACATGAAACTTTCAAACTTGAAAAAACAATAAATATGATGGAGAAAACCATTACAGGTTATTTGATCAAGTTATCAAACAAAGAGATTTCTATTAAGCAAAGGGAAATAATCGATGGATTGTTTAGCACTATCAACGATATCGAAAGAGTTGGAGATCATGCAGATAATTTAGCGGAATTGGGTTTATATAAATTTGAGAATAAAATCATTTTTTCTACAGAAGCTGTAGATGAATTGGACTTGATGTCGACTAGAGTATCTAAATCATATAAACAATCTTTAACCGCTTTATATTCAGGAGATTATAATATCGCTAGAAGAGTTGTTGAAAGAGAAGGCGAAATAGATTTAATGGAGAAAAACTTTAGAAAAGAACATATCAAGCGTTTAAATGACGGACTTTGTTCACCAGAACCTGGAGTGGTATTTCTAGATGCCATCAGCAATTTAGAGAGAATTGGAGACCATGCATCGAATATTGCATTAGCTGTTTTAGATAACACTAGAGATTAAGAACTAAAAGGGGGAAAAGCAGTGACGATTAAAATTATCACAGATAGTACTTCTGATATACCTAAGCATTTAGTAGAGGAATTGAATATCGAAATAGTTCCGTTGACTGTGAATTTTCCAGATGAATCTTACAAGGATGATGGATTGGAACTTACGAATGATGAGTTTTTTAAGAAGTTGAAAGAGTCGGCTGAGTTGCCGAGTACTTCACAGGTTAGCCCTGGTGAGTTTGTAACAATTTTCGAAAAAAATCTTGAAGAATATGATGAAATCATATGCATCGATATATCTTCAAATTTGAGTGGCACTTTCAATGCGGCTACTCAAGCGAAAAATATTATTGGAAGTGATAGAATTCATGTAGTTGATTCGAGAATGGTTTCCTTTGCCTTGGGATTTGTAGTTGTCGAGGCTGCAAAGATGGCCAAAGGAAATCGCTTGGTTGATGAAATCGTAGAATTCGCTCAAAATGGATATACAAAAATGAATAACATTTTTGTGTTTGACACATTGGATTATTTGCTTAAAGGTGGACGGCTATCTAAAAAAGAAGCTTTTTTAGGAAGTTTACTAAACATTAAACCTATTCTTACCTTGGTGGAAGGAGAATTAAAATCACTTCACAAGATAAGGGGAAGAAAAAAAGCAATCAAGTATGTAATTAATCAATTAAAAGAGGATTGTTCAAAATACTCTATTAATAAAATCGCAATTTATCAAGGAGCAGATTCTGATATGTTCGATGAAATCAAGGAAATTCTTAATTCGGAATTTGAATTTGATGAAGTTATTGAATCTAAACTTGGAATTGTAGTCGGGACTCATGCTGGTCCTGGAGCTTTGGCAATCAGTTATTTCAGAGAGGGGTAAGGAAAAAAATGAACGAAAAAATTTATGATGTAGTAATTATCGGAGCAGGCCCTGCAGGCCTATCAGCAGGCATTTATGCTGCAAGAGCAAAGATGGATATTCTTATTTTGGAGAAAGAACGAACAGGTGGACAAATTGTTACGACTGAGGAAATAGCGAATTATCCTGGGGCTGTTGAAGATGAAACGGGTCCTAGTCTAATTTCGAGAATGGTGAATCAAGTGAAATCTTTTGGAGCTGAAATAGTATCTGAAGGCATTACTTCTGTTGATTTCAGCAATAACATCAAAGTGATCAATGGAGATAAAAATGTTTATAAAGCTAAAAGTGTTATCGTAGCAACAGGTGCTAAACCAAGACTTTTGGGTGTGCCAGGAGAGAAAGAATTAACTGGTAGAGGTGTTTCATATTGCGCAACTTGCGATGGAGATTTTTTCACAGATTTAGAGATTTTCTCTATAGGTGGTGGTGACACTGCTTTAGAAGAAGCGATGTTTTTGACGAAATTCGCCAAAAAAGTTACAATAGTTCATAGAAGAGATAAATTCAGAGCGGCCAAATCAATTGTTGAAAAAGCTTCTAAAAACGAAAAAGTTGAATTCTTGATGAATAAAGTAGTTAATGAAATAATCGGTGAAGGCGTTGTAGAAGGAATTGTCTTCAAAGATACTGTAACTGATGAATTGACAACATACATGGCTGATGAGGAAGATATGACTTTTGGAGTGTTTGTATTCGTAGGTTATGTTCCACAAACTGAAGTTTTCAAAGGACATGTTGAATTGGATGCAAGCGGATATATTCCAACTGATGATTTAATGAGAACCAATGTACCTGGAGTGTATGCAGCTGGAGATATTAGACCGAAATCGTTAAGACAAGTGGTCACTGCAGTTTCCGATGGAGCGATTGCCGCTGTCGAGTGTGAAAAATATATTGAAGAAAATGTTTAAATAATTGTTAGTATTGAAAAGTTATGGGGTATTTACTATCAAGTAGGAAATTCAACTATAGAATAATGATATTTTTATGGTAAGTTTATAAACAAATTTAATGTAATGTGTGATATCATTATATAGCACTTTACATATAACAGCGAGCGTAGATATAAATAGCTCGTAATTTAAAGGAGGATTAATAATGAGTAAAAACGTAATAAAATTATTTTTAGTTTTAGTATTAGTATTAGCTATGGTAGCTGGTTGCTCTTCTACAACAGTTGAAGAACCAACACCGGCAGATCCAGATGTAGTAGAACCTGTAGTAGAACCAGAACCAGAATCAGTTATGACTGTTGGTTTAGTAACAGATATCGGTGGTATCGATGACAAGTCGTTCAATCAAGGTACTTGGGAAGGTATCGAAAGATTTGCTGCTGATTACGAATTATTAGCTGAAGATGTTAAATTCATTCAATCTGAGTCGGATGCAGATTATTTACCGAACTTATCAACATTTGCAGACGAAGAACTAGATTTAATCGTTGCACCAGGATTCTTATTTGAAGATTCAATGATAGAAGTTTCTGAAGCATATCCTGATCAAAAGTTTTTATTGATCGATATGGTTGTTGGCTCTGAAAATGTTGCAAGCGCTGTATTTGCTGAAGAAGAAGGATCATTTTTAGTTGGAGTGGCTGCTGCTCTTAAAGCTAAGGACGCTGGACAAGATACAGTTGCTTTCTTAGGCGGTATGGACTTTGGTCTAATTCAAAAGTTTGAAGCTGGTTTCGAAGCTGGTGTTTGGGCTGTTGATCCTGATATGACTGTTTTAGTTGATTATGCTGGAGCATTCAATGATGCTCAAAAGGGACAAACTATCGCATCTAAGTTTTATGATCAAGGTGCATATATAATCTATCATGCAGCTGGTGGTACAGGTAATGGAGCTATTAAAGAAGCTAAAGACCGTGTACAAAACGACGAAGATGTATGGGTTATCGGTGTTGATAAAGACCAATATGATGATGGTATTTATGAAGGAACTAAATCAGTTATTTTAACTTCTATGATGAAGAGAGTTGACGTTGCTGCATATACAGTATGTGAAAAAGTATTAAACGACGAATTTTCTGGCGAAATATTAGTATTCTCATTAGCTAATGGCGGTGTTAGTATTCCAGCTGAAAATCCTAATTTAACTGATGAATGGGTAAATACAATTTTAGATTATTCGGATAAAGTAATTGATGGCGAAATAGCAGTTCCAGTATTACCTGCTAGATTACAATAATTAAAATAAAGTATACTAGCCGGGGTTATCCTCGGCTTTTTTTAGTTACTTTATCTATATGGAGTATTTTCTTTTTATAAGTATTCGCAATATTAATTATATGAAAACGTGATATAATTAACTGAATTGTTGTACTTATTATATAATTGGAGGAATTGTCGTGGAATATGTAATTGAGATGTTAAATATTACAAAAGATTTTCCTGGCATACGAGCAAATGATGATGTAACTCTGCAAGTTAAAAAAGGAGAGATTCATGCATTGCTAGGTGAGAACGGTGCTGGAAAATCAACTTTGATGAGTATTTTATTTGGTCTATATAAACCAAACAAAGGGAAAATAAAAGTTGAAGGTAAAGAAGTGAATATTGGCAACCCGCATGTAGCTAATGATTTAGGTATAGGTATGGTTCATCAGCATTTTAAATTGGTTGAGAACTTTACAGTTACCGAAAATATCATTTTAGGGAATGAACCGAAGAAGTCTTTTGGAAGAGTCGATATTGAAAAAGCTAGAAAAAGAGTTAAAGAAACATCAGAAAAATATGGATTAAGTGTAGACCCCGATTCAAAGATTGAAGATATTTCAGTCGGAATGCAACAAAGAGTTGAAATTTCAAAAATGCTTTATAGAGATGCTGAAATTTTGATTTTTGATGAACCGACAGCGGTGTTGACACCTCAAGAAATTGACGACTTAATGAACATTATGAAAATGTTTGCAAAAGAAGGTAAGTCTATTATTCTTATCACACATAAATTAAAAGAAATTAAGGCTGTAGCTGATTCTTGCACAGTTTTAAGACGCGGCAAAATGGTTGGAACTGTAAATGTAGCTGACGTTACTGAAAAAGATTTAGCTGAGATGATGGTTGGAAGAGAGGTTTTCTTCCAAGTAGATAAACCTGAAAGAAAACAAGGTAAAAAAATTGTAGAAATTAAAAATCTGAATGTAAAAGACAATAGAGGTTTAATGGCTGTTAATAATCTTTCGTTGGATATTCATGCTGGAGAAATATTAGGACTTGCAGGAATTGATGGAAATGGACAAACTGAGTTAATCGAAGCTTTAAGTGGTTTGAGAAAAATAGACTCAGGAAATATTGTTTTAAATGATGAAGAGATATCTAACCAATCAATTAGAAAAATAACTGAGGCGGGTGTTGGGCATATTCCTCAGGATAGACATAAATATGGTTTAGTGCTTGATTTTA
>DAOURC010000053.1 GCA_030625285.1 Eubacteriales bacterium | reverse complement strand
CTTGCATGTTTCATTTGTTTCGCATTTTACTACTTCAGTTTTCAAGGTTCTCTTTACTGTCCGCCGCTCTCAGCGACTCTATTATAATAGCATTTCCACTACTTGATGTCAATACTATTTTAATATTTATTTTGTTTTTTTTATCCATACTGATTCATGTTTTTCTCTTAGAAATCGTGAAGCAGCTTTTATAATATACAACTTAATTTCATGATTGTAAAGCCTTTTTACTAAAAAAACATCATCGAAAATATTATTCGAAATATTTTCAAAAAAGCGAATATTCTTGCAATTCGATAGGAATAATTATTATTTGATTTATAATCATTCCTATCCAATATATCTATATTTTATAATTTCTTTTCCAATACTATACTATCAAGAGTATTTTTGAGTTTTATAATAAATTCATCAATTTCCTCAACACTTACAGTAAGCGCTGGAACAACTCTAATTACATCTACACCAGCACCGATTATCAACAACTTTTGTTCAAGTGCTTTTTCAATAATTTCTTTTGATTCTATCATATCAATATCCAATTGAATCCCAAGTAATAGACCAATACCTCTTATCCCTTTAATGAACGCATATTCCGATTCCATTGATTGTAATTTGTCTTTTAGATATTTCCCTTTTATCTTTACTTCATTTAAGAACAACTCATCGCTGATTGTATCGACAACAACATTCGACACAGCTGTAACTAAAGGATTTCCTCCAAATGTACAGCCATGATCTCCATAATCAAAAACATCCGCTTTTTTATTAACCATAAAAGCGCCTATTGGAACACCGCTGCCTAATCCTTTTGCCATCGCCACCACATCTGGAACGACATCATAATTTTGATATGCAAAAAATTTACCTGTTCTACCTATACCGGATTGGACTTCATCAAATATCAACAGCGCATCATTTTTATCACATAGCATTTTAATTTCATTTAAAAAATCTGAATCTATCAGGTTGATTCCGCCTTCGCCCTGAATAGGCTCTACTATTATTCCACAAACCTTATCGTCCATTTTATTTTTCAAATCGTCAATGTTATTGAATTCCACTTCCTCGACATCACCGATCAACGGCTTATAATACTTTTGGTATTTTTCTTGTCCTGTAACAGATAAGGCTCCAAGAGTTCTACCATGGAAAGAATTCTTCAGATAAAGAATTTTTGTCTTATCGTTTCCATATCCATATTTCCTAGCGACTTTCAATGCACCTTCAATGGCTTCGGTCCCACTATTACAAAAAAACACCGATTCATGATTTGAAAGTTCAACAAGCTTGTCGGCAAGCATAATTTGATTGTCGTCATAATATAAATTTGAAATATGAATCAATTTCTCCGATTGCTTTTTAATCGCTTCAATAACTTTTTCATTTGAATGCCCTAGTGCGTTAACGGCAACTCCCGCAACAAAATCCAAATATTCATCTCCATTTTTTTCATAAAGATAAGTCCCTTCGCCTTTTACAAAATTCAAATCAAATCTTTTATACGTTTTCATTATCGTCATTTCATCTCTCCTCTATCATTGTTCCGATGCCCTCGTCGGTAAATACTTCAAGCAATACACCATGGGTGATTTTACCGTTGATTATATGGGCACACGAAACTCCATGTTCTATCAATTGAATGCACGATTGAATTTTTGGAATCATTCCGCCATCGACAACACCTTTTTCTATCATCGCCTTAGCATCTTTAATATTCAATCGGCTGACAAAAGTATCTTTGTCGTTAAAATCGGTATAAACTCCATTTACATCGCTGATTAAAAACAACTTTTCAGCATTCATGCTCATTGCTATTTCACTTGCCACATCATCCGCATTAATGTTATATGTGTTTCCTTCATTATCAAATCCTATCGGCGATATGATCGGTAAATATTCATTTCCTAATAGCATATTTAGAAACTCCGTATTGATTTCAGCTACATTCCCGACGTGCCCGATATCGACTTCATCATCTATGATTTTTTTCTTGGCCTTTATTAAACCTGCATCTTTTCCATTTACTCCCACAGCTTTAACTCCTTGATTATTAAACAGAAAAGCAAGTTCCTTGTTTACATGCCCCGACAACACCATTTCAACTTCCTCGATAGCCTCATCAGTAGTGATTCTATATCCATTATGAAAGGCGGTTTCAATACCTTTTTCAGCTAATCTTCTATTAATATGCTTTCCTCCACCATGAACTATTATCACTTTCATTCCAAGATGGATCAATAAAGAAATATCCTCAACAAAAGCATTTTTGTTTTCTTCATCATCAATAATGCTTCCACCGTATTTGAAAACAAATATCTTATTTTTAAATTTCAAAATATAAGGTAATGCTTCAATAAGATGATTTACCATTTCCTTTTTCTTATACATTATTTCCCTACTCTCTTCTTCTTTAATATATTTGTTAATTATACACTCGGATAAATATTTATGCAATATATTTCAGATAAATATTGATTTTATTTAACTCTGCATGTATAATTATACAAATTAAAGGAGTGGTTTTATGAAAATCGGTATTTATGGGGCTACAGGTTACAGTGGTATGCAGCTCGTTTCATTATTAAAAAGACACCCACATGCTGAAATAGTATTTTTAGGTTCCAATAGATTTGCCGGCAAAAAATTTTCGCAGGTTTATACAAAATTCTCTGGAGCGATTGACGATATTCTATTAGATGAAGAATCGACATATCCTTTATTAAAAGATATCGATTTAGTATTTTTGGCACTTCCTCATGGCGTCAGCATGAGATATGTAAAAAAAATCAAAATCATTAATAAGGATATAAAAATTATAGATCTTTCAGGAGACTTTAGACTTCAAAACCATACTATCTATGAAAATTGGTATGGGTTCGATCATCTGATCAAGAATTCAATTAAAGATTTCGCCTACGGTTTGCCGGAAATCAATAGAGATGCAATAAAGAATGCACAGTACATCGCAAATCCAGGGTGTTTTCCAACTTCAATGATTTTACCTTTATATCCACTTATTAAAGAAGACATTATCGAAGGTAAGATTATTGTCGATTCAAAAACTGGAGTAAGCGGCGCAGGAAGAAAGGAAAGTCAAAACTTTCTATTCTCAGAAGTACAAGACAGCACTTATGCATATAAAACAGGATCGCACAGGCACAGCCCTGAAGTTGTAGAAACAATCATGGATTTTACAGGTAAAAAAATCAATTTTTTATTCAGTCCACACATTGTTCCAGCCACTAGAGGAATTTATTCCACAATTTATGTAAATTTAAAAAACGGAATAACTTTAGATGATATTCAGAAGACATACGACGATTACTATAAAGACGAACATTTTATTGAGTTGGTAGATTATATTCCATCCACTAAAGATGTTAATAGATCAAATAAAAACTTCATCCATTTCGAGTATGACAATTTATCTGAAACACTGATTATCTATTCTACTATAGATAATTTAATGAAAGGTGCAAGTTCACAAGCTATTCAAAATATGAACATCATGTATGGATTAGATGAAACCATGGGAATTGATTTCGATTTGTTCTACATTTAATAAAGAGGAGAAAAAAACATGATAGAAAAAAAATTGAAAACCATTAAAGGATTTTTGGGAAACAGCATTCACTCAGGAGTAAAGTTTAAAAACCTGGACTTATCAATTATATACTCAGAAACCGACTGCATCGCCGCTGGCGCTTTCACGAAAAATTTAACTGTGGCAGCCCCAGTTACATTATCTAAAAGTAAAATAAACAACCCTATTCGCGCAGTCATCGTCAATTCTGGAAATGCCAATGCGGCTACCGGACAAAAGGGCTATGATGACGCTAAAAAAATGTGTGATTTAGTAGCAGAAAATCTAAACATCGATGAAGATTCTATTTTGGTTTCTTCAACAGGAGTTATAGGTGTTAATCTACCTATGGATAAAATTGAAAACGGAATAAGAAAAATCGGACCTACACTTACCGAAGAAAACATCATCAACATTCCCAAAGGTATTATGACTACCGATACTTTCGAAAAGTATGGAAGTATCGAATTTACAATCGATAATGAAAAAATAATCATAAATGGAATGGCAAAAGGATCCGGGATGATTCATCCAAACATGGCCACCATGTTGTCGTTTTTAACTACTAACATCAATATTTCAAAAGACCTGATGCAAAAAGCATTGAGTGAAGTAGTTGAGGATACTTTCAACATGATTTCTGTAGATGGCGATACTTCAACAAACGACATGGTTCTTTTATTAAACAATCAAACAGCTATGAATAATCAAATCATTACAGAAGATACAAATTATCAAATGTTTAAAAGTGCTCTACATGAAATTTTGGAATATCTATCAATTTCCATTGCAAGAGATGGTGAAGGAGCGACAAAACTTTTAAAAGTTACATTGAATAACGCATCGACTAAAGAAAGCGCTAGAATACTGGCGAAATCAGTCATAACCTCGAGCTTGGTTAAATCTGCATTTTTTGGGGAAGATGCAAACTGGGGAAGAATTTTAAGTGCTCTTGGTGCTTCCGGTGCTTTTATGGATCCAGGGAAAGTAGATTTAAGTTTTAAAGGCAAGTCAGATTCAATTGATTTAATGAAATATGGAGAACCACTGAATTTTTCCGAAGAAGATGTTGCTGAGATTTTAGCAGAAAAAGAAATTGAAATTATCATCGATTTGAACATCGGAAGTTCCTCTGCAAAATCATGGGGATGCGATCTAACGTATGATTATGTCAAAATCAACGCCGATTACAGAACTTGAAAATAAAAGAAACAAAAAATCAAGGTAGACTTCTCAGTCTACCTTTTTACTTTGCTGGAGATATATAAGGAATTGTCAGTCTTCAAATAAGCTCCAACTACATATATTTTACACTATCTATTTATTGTTTGTTGTGCTGCTTGCATACATTCATCAATTAATTTTACAAATATCAATCATATTGAATTTATCATAATCAATCGTAGCCTTAATCATCTTTAAAATCAACCTAGTGGTATCAAAAGAAGTCATACATGGAATTTTACTCTCTACACTTAATCGTCTGATAATAAACCCATCCTTAGAAATATCTTTTCCCTTTGTAGGAATATTTACAACTAAATCAAATTCTCTGTTTATAAGCCTGTTATGAATTTCATCCATTGCAGATTTCTGTCCTTCAATCGAATTTTCCATGGCAAAATTATATGTCCCCAAGGTAAAATACAAGTCAAACCCCATTTTTTCCATTTCTTTAAGAATTTCAATCGATTCTTCTTTTTTAGGATTTGCAATCGATATCAGCGCTTTGCCTACTTTAGGGATTTCCATGCCAGAGGCAATAACTCCCTTAAACAAGGCTAAATCAAGTTCTTTATCTATACTCATGGTTTCACCCGTCGATTTCATCTCAGGTCCTAATGCAATTTCAGCTTGAAATATCTTTTCCATGCAAAACACTGGATTTTTAACCGCATAAAAATCTTTTTTAGGCTCAATCTTAGAACTATAGCCTACTTCTTCCAACGTCTCTCCCAACATCAGTTTTGTGGCAATTTCTATAATCGGAACCCCCGTCACCTTGCTCATCATCGGAACAGTTCTACTAGCTCTTGGATTGACCTCGATAACATAAAGTTCAT
>DAOURC010000148.1 GCA_030625285.1 Eubacteriales bacterium | reverse complement strand
ATACGCTTCAGATATCAATGTTATATATCCATTTGGATCAACAACCAAAAGTCCATCATAAGCAGTATCAACAATCGTTTTCAGTATTTGATACTGTTCCCTTTCGAATTGTATAGTTTCTAAACTAGCATTATTGTTTTTTCCCAACATAAAACACCTCCACACATCTGTCAAGAATACCTAACACTTATATCTAAATTATATTATTTTTTTAACAATAAAACAATAGAAGAGCTATATTATGTTTGGATTTTGTTAAATATTTAACTTGACATTTCCTATAAATATGCTTTATTCTATACTTGGTTCAAGCTAATAGAGTCATTCTTTACTAGTTTGTTTTGTAAAATATAAAACCTTAAGGAAAAGAGTTATCTAATCTAGTAGGAATTTGTTATATTTTCTACAAAGTAATTATTATTTTGTAGTATCACTGTGCGTGAAAATATAGCTTTCCTATCCTGGAAAGTTTTTTTATTTTAAAAAGGAGAATTTTATTTATGAAAATGAAAATAGCCGTAATCGGCGCAGTTCTTGATAATCCAAGCAAATGTCAATCCGAATTCAACGATTTGGTTTCACATTATAAAACCATCATCAAAGGAAGAATGGGAGTGCCATTCGAAAATGCAGATGTATCTGTCGTTTCAATAGTCGTTAGTGGAACTCTTGATGAAATAAACGGATTAACCGGCAAATTAGGAAATATCGCAGGCGTAAACGTTAAAACCGCATTTTCAAAACAAGAAATCGACATATGAAAAATTTACTATTAAAACTTCATGAAACCAATTTTCTCACTAAAAATGAGCTTTTATACTTGCTGACAAACATAGACAAAGAATGCGAAAAAGAACTCTTCAGACTTTCAGATTTAACTCGGCAAAAATACTACAGTAATAAAGTATATTTTAGAGGATTGATTGAATTCTCCAATTACTGCAAAAACACTTGTAAATATTGTGGCCTGAGATCGCAAAACAAAAATGTCGAAAGATACAGATTGAGCACTCAAGAAATACTAAATTGTTGTGATGACGGTTATAAAATGGGACTTAGAACTTTTGTCCTTCAAAGTGGTGAAGACGCTTATTTTACTGAAGATATGCTGGTAGTCATCGCAAAGCGGATAAAAGACGAATTCCCCGATGTAGCACTAACCTACTCCATCGGCGAAAAAAGCAAAACTTGTTATGAAAAATTGTTTAATGCAGGGGCAGATAGATTTTTATTGCGTCATGAATCCGCTAATAGAAATTTATACGAGGGACTTCACCCAAACATGAGCTTCGAAAACAGATTAAACTGCTTGAAGAATTTAAAAAGCATCGGTTATCAAGCTGGTTCGGGTTTTATAGTAGGTCTTCCTGATCAAACAGATGAAATCATAGCAGAAGATTTATCTTTATTAAAAAAACTTGATTTACAAATGGTTGGAATCGGTCCTTTTGTTCCCCAATCAGATACTCCACTTTGCGATTGCAAAAGCGGTTCATCAAACAAAACCTTGCTATGCCTAGCTATCGTAAGATTGCTGTTGCCTAAAACACTTATTCCAGCGACCACTGCACTTGCGGTAGTATCAAAAGACGGTTGGATTAATGGAGTTAAAATAGCGGCAAATGTAATTATGCTCAACCTATCGCCTCCATCTGCAAAGGATAAGTATAGAATTTACAATGGGAAAAACTCGCTCCCAGATAGCGCCAAGGAAAGTTTGAATTCAACTATAGACAAACTAAACAAAGAAGGATTTGTAGCTGATATGAGCAAAGGGAATTATCCAGATTGGGAGAGGAATGATAATTATGAATACGACGCCTAATTCAAACAGAATCAACATATCGATATACGGCAAAAGAAATGTAGGTAAATCATCTCTTCTAAACGCCATTGCCGGGCAAGATGTTTCGGTGGTTTCAAGCATAAAGGGAACAACGACGGACCCTGTTAAAAAAGCAATGGAGTTATTCCCCTTAGGTCCTGTTTTATTTATAGATACAGCCGGAATCGACGATAAAGGCGAGCTCGGCGACAAACGGGTCGACAAGAGCATGAAAATCCTGCATCAAACGGATTTTGCCGTATATGTTATGCAAGCCGACGATTTAGATGAAATAGCATATAGAAAAATGAAAAGAAATTTCAAAAGATTCAACATTTCTCATATGCCGGTGATAAATAAAATAGATACTGTACCAAAGCATAAGTTGGCTGAAATAAAGAATCTATTCCCAGATGCGACCTTTGTTTCATCCTTGAACGGAAATAAGGTGTTGGAATTCAAAGATGAACTAATCAACAGAGTAAATAAATTCGATCAACAAGAAGCCACAATGATCGGTGACATCGTTCCATATAACGGAAAAGTGGTAATGGTGGTGCCGATAGATTCCGAAGCTCCAAAAGGAAGAATAATATTACCGCAAGTTCAGTTGATCCGCGATTGTCTAGATCACGGTATAAAAAGCTACGTTACTAGAGATGTCGAGCTTGAAGAAGCTCTAGGTGATTTAACAGATGTAGATTTAGTTGTAACTGATTCTCAGGCTTTTGACGAAGTAAGCAAAATAGTACCACAAAATATCAAATTGTCATCATTTTCGATACTCCTTTCTAGAACAAAAGGTGATTTGAATGAATTTATTAAAGGTGTTTATGCTCTTGATGAATTAAAAGAAGGAGCAAGAATACTGATATCAGAAAGATGCACTCATAACAGCACATGCGAAGATATAGGAAGATTTAAAATTCCCAAAGGTATAAAGAATTATACAAATAAAACCTTTAATTACGATGTAAGATCCGGCAATGATTTTCCTCAAGATATATCTAGTTACGATTTAGTTATTCACTGTGCATCGTGCATGCTTAATCGGAAATCAATGCAAACTCGCATACAGCTTTGCCGTGAAAATAATGTTCCCATCACCAATTACGGGATATTACTAGCATACTTGAATGGAATTCTACAAAGAGCAATAGAAATATTTTAATTATTAGGAGATGATTGTTTTGAGTACATTAAAAGCAAAAGAATGGATGGATCAAGTAATAAAGCAAGATGAAATTGATAAGTATCTTATCGACGGCAAGGATTTTATTGACGATACAAAGATAAAAGAAAAATTAAAGGTGAATCGAAATTCCGATAAAGAATACATACGAAGCATAATTAAAAAATCACTGTCTATAACTACTTTAACACCAGATGAAACTGCAACCTTGCTCAATCTACAAGACGAAGAAATGTGGGAAGAACTACATGCAGCTGCTTATGAAATTAAAAGAAGAGTATATGATAACAGGATAGTATTCTTCGCACCGTTATACTGCAGTAATTTATGCGTCAACAGCTGTAGATACTGTGGTTTCAGAGAAGACAACAAAGATGAAGTACGAAGAATTCTATCTATGGAAGAGATTGAAAAAGAAGCAGAGGGTATTCTAGAGAGTGGCAACAAACGCGTTATAGCAGTATTTGGTGAACATCC
>DAOURC010000188.1 GCA_030625285.1 Eubacteriales bacterium | reverse complement strand
AATTGCTGAAATCAATTTGAATACTCAAGCTAAATTATTAAGGGTGTTGCAAGAAAAAGAAATTGTAAGAGTCGGGGATACAAAACCTGTTCCTATTGATGTTAGAATCATTACAGCGACAAATGTAGATTTGGAAAAGCTATTAAGGAAGGAAAGTTCCGAAAGGACTTTTATTATAGATTGAATGTGCTTCCAATAAATATGCCCTCACTTAGAGAACATAAAGATGACATTGATGAATTGGTTGAATTTATGATTAAAAAATATAACCAAGAATATGGGCGTAACGTAGTAAGTGTATCGACTGACGCAATAAACACATTAAAAAAATACGATTGGCCAGGAAATATTAGAGAACTTGAGAATTATATTGGACGTGCTATGATAAATATAAAAATGGGAGAAAAAATTATTGATGTTTTTCATCTTCCGCCAATTTTATATGACCAAACTGATAACGGTGAAGAAGTGAATAGTATTTCAACATTAAAGTATAGAGAGTTTGATAGGAATCTGAAATTGAGCAATGTTGTTGAACTAACAGAGAAAAAGTTTATTGAAAGAGTTTTAAAGGAAAATAATTATAGTCGAACAATGGCAGCAAAATCTTTAGGGATATCGGTAAGAAGTTTGTATTATAAGATTGAAAAATATGGTATTAAATAATGCAAAATATTGCACTAAAACCTAGATGTGCAAATAATTGCATGCAAAATATTGCGCGTTAGTGAAAAACTATATTAAGTAGATGTGATTATGGAGTTAAAAATATTGAAAATACGTATTATTAGCAAGAGTCGGGATGTGGCACGACTCTTGCTTTTATTATATATAGGTATAAAAAATAAAATGAGGTGTAATGATGATAAAGAATTTCAATGATGTTTTATTAATTGCTAAAGAACGTGGGCCGAAGAAAATCGCAGTTGCTTGCGCTCAAGACAGTGACGTGTTAAAAGCTGTTAATGATGCACATGTTAAAGGAATTGCTGAGGCGGTATTAATCGGCGATAAAGAAAAGATTGAATCTATTTGCCAAGAAGAGAACATCGATTTTTCAAAATATGAAATTGTAGATATTAAAGACAATGCAGAGGCTTCTTTGAAAGCTGTTGAGTTGGTTTCTTCAGGGAAAGCACATATGGTTATGAAGGGATTAGTAGATACTGCGGTAATTCTAAAGGCGGTTTTAAATAAAGAAGTTGGTTTGAGAACAGGTAATGCCTTAAGCCATGTTGCGGTATTTGATGTACCTACTTATCATAAATTATTGTTAGTGACTGATGCTGCTATGAATATTGCACCGGATTTAGAAACTAAAAAACAGATTCTTGAAAATTCTCTTGTAGTGTCAAGAGCTTTAGACATCGAAGTAGCTAAAGTTGGAGTGATTGCAGCTAAAGAAAAAGTCAATCCTAAAATGCCGGCAACTGTTGATGCAGGTGAATTGGTAAAAATGAACGAAGCTGGTGAAATCACTGGTTGTATTGTTGGAGGACCTTTTGCAGTAGATAATGCTGTATCAAAAGAAGCCGCTGAAATCAAAGGAATAAATCATCCTGCTGCTGGAGATGTTGATATTATGCTTTGTCCAACGATTGAAGCTGGAAATGTACTATACAAAACATTGGCTTTCTTATCAAATGCTCAAAGTGCTGGAATAATTGTTGGTGCAAAAGCACCTGTGATTTTAACTTCACGAGCAGATAGTGAAGAAGCAAAATTAAACTCAATTGCCTTAGCTGTATTGATGGCAGCAAAAATGTAAAAGGAGTGGAAAGATGAATAGTTTAAGAATTTTAGCCATAAATCCAGGATCGACTTCAACAAAAATAGCGATTTATGATGATGAAAAGGAAGTTTTTGAAACAACGTTAAGACACCCTGCAGAAGAAATAAATAAATATCATAAAATCATCGATCAATACGATTTTAGAAAAGATGTAATTCTTAACACCCTTAATGAACAAGGCATTAATTTGACAAAGCTTAGTGCGGTTGTCGGAAGAGGGGGATTACTAAAACCTATTGAAGGTGGAACATATGAAGTTACAGAAAACTTGATAAAAGATTTAAAAGATGCGTTGCAAGGGGAACATGCTTCGAATTTAGGTGGAATCTTAGCTTATGAGATTGCATCAAAATTGAATATTCCTTCATTTATCGTCGACCCTGTAGTTGTCGATGAAATGCAAGATGTAGCAAGAATATCAGGAATGCCTGAACTAAAAAGAATTAGTATTTTCCACGCACTAAATCAAAAAGCGGTAGCAAGAAGAGCTGCGGATGAAATGGGCAAAGCTTATGATGAAGTCAATTTTGTTGTTGCTCACATGGGTGGAGGTGTTTCTGTTGGAGCACATAGAAAAGGCAAGGTTATCGATGTAAATAATGCCTTGGATGGAGATGGTCCATTTTCACCAGAAAGATCTGGAGGCGTTCCGATAGGCGGATTAGCAAAGATGTGTTTCTCGGGTGAATATACATTGGATGAAATTAAAAAGAAAATCAAGGGACTTGGTGGATTAGTAGCTTATCTTGATACCAATGATGCTAGAGAAGTTTCAAATCGCATTGAAAAGGGAGACAAAGAAGCAGAATTGATTTACAAAGCAATGGCATACCAAATTTCTAAAGAAATAGGTGCTTTCGCCACTGCTTTAAAAGGCGATGTCGATGCCATTATTTTAACTGGTGGAATTGCTTATGATAAGGTATTCACTTCTTGGATTAAAGAAAATATCGGATATATCGCTGACGTGATT
>DAOURC010000169.1 GCA_030625285.1 Eubacteriales bacterium | reverse complement strand
AAAGATGATTTTTGGAAATTGTTAGTCGGAAACATTCCAGCTTCATTGATAATATTAACCAATACAGCAGTACCGTAAGTCGGTAATCCCGAACCTGTAACACCATCTTCTTTGATTTTTGCCAACGCTACTTTATATGTTTCTTTTAATTTATCTTTATCGAACACTTCGACCTTTTGAGTTCCTCTTACTACAATGGCTTTTAAATTTTTCGAGCCCATTACCGCGCCGACGCCAGAACGTCCCGCCGCTCTATCTTTTTCATTCATGATACCCGCAATCAATGAAAGGTTTTCGCCAGCCGGACCGATTGTCAACACTTTTGCCCTAGGATCGGTTTCTTCTTTCAGAGTATCTGTGGTTTTCGATACCAATTCACCCCATAAATGAGACGCATCTCTAATCTCTACATGCTCGTTGTTTACATAGATATATGCAGGTTTTTCAGATTTGCCTTCAACTACAATAAGATCATACCCTGCAAATTTAAGTTCTGGTCCCCAAAACCCTCCAGAGTTAGAACTCGCTATCGTCCCGCTTAGAGGCGACTTGGTTATAACCATATACCTCGAGCCTGCAGGCGCAGAAATCCCGGTTATCGGACCAGTTACAAAAAGAATCTTATTGTCGGGACTAAATGGATCGATCTTAGGATCTACTTCATCCATATACATTTTTGTTCCAAGTCCTCTCCCACCGATGTAATTCTCAGTGTTATTCTCATCAAGGAATTCTACTTTGATTTCCTTTGTAGCTAAATTGATTCTTAAATACTTACAAGTGTAACCGCGCATAATTATTCCTCCTTTTATATTACTTTGTTATACTGCAATAATTATGCCAATAAAAATAAATTGATATATCAACATTTAATTATGCAAAAAAAATAATATGTTCAACTATAGAACATATTACGTATATAAAGGTGTTTCGTTATAGGACGGTGTTACATTTTGGTACAGTCGTTTTTGTAAGTATTCATCTTACGATACAATGTATTTCTAGAAATTCCCATAATTTTTGCTGAAATACTTATATTTCCTTTATGTTTTTTTAAAACTTTAATAATGTACTCTTTTTCAATTTCAGCCAAAGATGATTCATCGTCTTCTATATAATAGTTTTGATATATTTCCACATTGAAAGAATCTTCATCAAGCTGAGGAAGTTTCTCTGTATTTATTATCAATTCTACAAAGTTTTGCAATTCTCTAATATTTCCCGGCCACGAGTAATTGATTAATTTTTCATGATATTTATCTGGAATATCGATCTTCTTTTTATTTAATTTATTAGAAATTTTATTATGGTAATAATCTACCAAAAGAAGAATATCATCTTTTTTCTCCCTTAGCGGAGCCAAATAGATAGGAAGAACATTCAACCTATAATAAAGATCCTTTCTGAATCTTTTATTTTCGACTTCTTCTTTCAAATCCTTATTGCTGGCAGCTATTATTCGTACGTCGATAGCTTTTTCAGTTCCACCGATTCTACTTACCGCTTCTTCTTCAATAACTCTAAGAAGTCTATTTTGAAGTTCATAAGGCAATTCACCGATTTCATCCAAAAAAATCGTTCCACTATCGGCAATTTCAAATTTCCCCTTCTTTCCACCTTTAACGGCTCCGGTAAAAGCACCGTCTTCATAACCAAATAATTCGGATTCTATTAAATTACCAGGGATGGCGCCGCAGTTGATTGCAATAAAAGGTCTATCTTTTCGATTGCTGTAATTATGTATGGATTGCGCAAATATTTCTTTGCCAGTCCCGCTTTCTCCTATTAAAAGCACCGTTGATTTGCTGTTGGATATTTTCTTTGCAAATTCTATGGTTTTTCTAAAATTTTCATTGTTTCCCACTAATTTATTGAACGTATAAGTCGCTTTCAAATTATTGATATTTCCAGCATTTTTTCTTTTTAATTCAATATCTTTAAAATAACAAACATAATAAACATCATCGGTTGAATCATTGATAGTATATACGGATATAAATGTTTTTATTCTGTTGAGCCTCGAATCGATCTTCGTTTCAAATTCCTCGATTTTCAGCCCCTTGTCAAGTCGTTTCTGAATATATTGCCAATCGTTGATCAGTTCATAAATATTCTTTTCATCAGGTCTATATCCAAATATTTGATTGATTTTTTCATTGCTATAAAGCACGAAACCTTCTTTGTCTATAACAATTGCAGGTATCGGAATTGTATAAAAACAATTCGAAAAATTAGATTCGCTCTTTCTCTGGTTGACAACTTTAGCAAGTGCATAATTTTTCTCGATAGCATAACCAGTTGCAATCAAAACCTCTAGAATATGTGTATGACTCGAATAGTTATATCCCGATAAATCTAAAGCGCCGATTAATTTATCTTCATCATCGTGAATGGGCACGCATGAACAAGTCATTCCATGAAAAGCTTCTAAATAATGCTCTTTACCATGCAGTTGAATCGGTTTATTCTCTATCAACGCTAACGAAATCGCATTTGTTCCAACACTTTTTTCATCCATAAACACGCCCGGTCTAATCCCTATGTTAAAAACCAATTCGCCGATTTTTTCATCTCCAATTATACTCAAAACACATCCTTCACAGTCGGTTAGAACCGCTAAAAAATGTGTTTCTTTCAATTCGTTATACAGTTTTTTGATAATCGTTTCAGAAGCTAAGATAAGATCACTGGAATCTTCCAATCTCCTAGTGATATCTTTTAGATCTAAAATGCGATTACTCAATTTTTGCATTTTTGAAATACCGTATTCTTCACAGCGTTTATGAGAATCCTCGACAATACGATTAATCATGTTATCCCGCCCTTATAAAAGCAATAATATATGATAATTATACCACTATATTTTAAGTATTAACAATTATTCAAAAAAGCAAAAAACCCGATGCATTTTCGCATCGGGTAATTTTCTTATTCTACTGAAATAACTTGTTCACCTTTATAATATCCACATGACGGACATACTCTATGAGACATCATAGGTTCATGACACTGTGGGCACTCTACAAAGTTTGGAGCAGTCATTTTAATGTTAGATGCTCTTCTTTTGTCTCTTCTAGCTTTAGAAATTTTT
>DAOURC010000196.1 GCA_030625285.1 Eubacteriales bacterium | reverse complement strand
ATCCATTCATTTGTTTATAAGGTCAATAGGAACGCTTACGGGTGGATTCTTGAGTGATAAATTCGGTGAAAAGAAAATCATGGTATTTTTTAACAGTTTATCATTGATTTCACTCGTTTTAGCCAGCTTCACTTCGGGTTTATTATCCATTGTCGGTTTTATTGTACTGGGATATTCGTTAAATGCCACAGCAACTGCGAATATAACAATGACGCATAAAATCATTCCCGAGAACATTACATTCGGCAATGGGATGATTATGGGGTTTTCAAGTACGATAGCCGGACTGTTGATCTTGTTGTTCGGTAAGATAGCGGATACTATCGGATTATTGGATGCGGTGCAGCTTTACAATGTATTGATATTCATAATTATTATTATAAGTATATTGTTACCAAAAGAATTTTCCAGCAAGGAGGCCTGATTTCAGGCCTTTTTTTATTTGTCGATTCAAATCGACGAAAAAAGAGGGCAAATACGCGAAAAGTGTTGTTTAATCATTTGAGAGTGCTAATATGTGGATGACAAGCTTGCTGGGAAATAATGAGATTATTTTTGAAGAGGAGAGAATAAATAATGGGGAAAACTATTACGACAATACTTGATTTAGTGCTAACTTTTAAGGTGCTTATAAATGATTTAATTAAAGTGGCAACTGAGAAAATTTATTATTCGTGGACGTACACGCTATGAATAATATGGAGATGATTTTTGAAATAGCTAATATAGGATTTGATAATAGGTTTATATTTCAATTATTTTTGACGGTATTGTTAGTTGTTCTATTTTACGTAATTCTATTTTACATAATCTATAAAATTTTAATAAAAATATAGGAAGATATAGATTCAAATCATTAATATGATATTACTATTAACTCAAGTAATTAATACATTGTTGTTTGTTTTCATAGCGAGATTTATTTATAAAATATATAAAAAAATGTGAAGTGATGGTTCCTGACTTCATTCATATTGTTGAAAGATACAAAGAGGATAATCAGTCAAACATCACCGCGATCAAAGTGATATTTGGAATTTTAAAAATTCATTTATTGCTTTGGTCAGTCTTAAAATGATTTATGAAGGAGGCCATTATGTCAAAACGATCACGTTATATCATTTTCATACTCATCATAGTGCTTATTTTTACAGGTTATAGCTATTATCAACAGTATCACACAATGCAAATCGAGGAGGTTCGTGAATTTGTACGGTACCAGATGTTTTTGAGACAGTTGCTGGAAGATGCAGAGGGTTATCTGATCAATTATTCGATTGAGGGGATGGATTCAGAACTTCAGAGTAAACTACGCAAGGATATCAATCAATCTTCAGCGAAGTTAAGTAGATTGTTTTTCATGAACAATCAATACTTATCCTATCAGTATCTTGCTGGAATCGAAGAGATTATCGATGAACTCGATATCTATGTCAATCATTTCGAGACAGAGCAATATCCAGCAAATGAAGAGAACCTTAAGTATATGCAAAACCTGACAGCGCTGATTTCGGAACTGCTAGGTATTGTCGAAAACCAGAAATATGAATCGGTTTCTTTGGATTGGAATTGGAAAGGCGAAGATCAAATTGAGGGTATCGTGGCTCCGCAGATGCAAGTCTTTGATAAAAACACTTGGGTGATCCATTCTAGCAGTTGGAATTCAGACGAATTTAGTGAGTTGGAAGAGATTTACGATGCCCAGTTTTCAGAACAATTGTCAGATGAGGAATTGCGCCAAATCGCATATGATTATCTTCTAGCAGATATGCCTGACCTTAAGATATCTGAAATTGAAACGGACGGCGGTGGTGCTGGATACTACGGGACAATCGAAGTCATAGAATTTGATTTCGAGGCAAGAGATGTTCAAATAACCCTGCTCAGTAACGGTTTAATCGAGTTTATTCAATATATTGATGAAGGAAAAGGCATACATGCGGCATCTCTTGAAGAAAATCTGTTAAAAGCCATGGCAGAGGAATATCTAGAACGACACGATATTGAAGGATATGTATTCAACAGCATTAATGCACCGACATTTTCAGGACGAGCAATTCTTGATTATCTATCCGCGAATGAGTTTCAAGATTATGAGAGTCCCATGGAAAGCATTTCCTTCCGGTTCAGGAATTATGGAGAGTGGCAACTCGGAGATGTCCATATGCCAGATCCCATCAATCCCCATCTGATTAAAATTGAGGATAAGGAAGATGCCTATAATCAAAGACAACGTCTTCAAGGGAAGATTGAACCTTATTTTGACAGAATTATAAATGCCTCACTCTCTCCAAGATTCGATAGGTCGGGGCGAGTTGATTACAGATGGATCTTTGCTGTACAAAAAGATAATTTGACTTATTCGTTAGCGTTGGACTGTAAAGATGGAAATGTTCTATGGATCCATCAAATTTTTGAATAATTCATTCGAAATAAACTAAGGAATAGTCCCTCGCTGATTTTAGCGAGGGTTTCTTATATCTGTGATTTATTTATTTCTCTTAAATAAAGCGGTAATAATAAAGTGGATGTAGATGATGAAATCATGTTAAAGGATATAGATGCGACCGACGTTCTAAAAGGAATAAAATTATTAGATT
>DAOURC010000192.1 GCA_030625285.1 Eubacteriales bacterium | reverse complement strand
CGATATCCATATGCCCCGCCGGTTTGATAGAAGGCTGATCGTGCATTCAAGCGACAGGATATCGATTGATAAGGTAGCCAGCTGTTGAGCATAACATCAAGTTTATGATCCGGAGTTTCAACTTTTATAGTATCTAGAATACCATCCCAGTAATTATGAATTTGTTCATATTCCTCATCGACATTAGCAATCTTGGAATACTTTTCAATCTGTTTTATTATTTCATCATGAGTTTGTTCTTGTCCGAGTATAAATATAAGCTCTTTTTCTTCATTTGCATTTATTTCGATACTTACTTGCAATGTACCGCATGGCGTCAATCCCGCGCCGACTCTATTGCTGAGATTATCCATTCTGTATAAATCATGTTTATTTATTTCTTTTGAATCACCAGAGCACGAGATGATCGGTTCGGATGATGAAATGTACATTTTACGATTGGGATATTGATGATTATATGGATTCGTGATCATCAGGTATTTATCATCAATGAACTTCGTTATAATATATTTTTTAGTTATTTCTCTATGCACGCCAAGTACTGGAGTGACAGAGAAGAAGTATGATAAATTTCTAATTTCGTCAGATGTGTTTTTTATCTTGATGCGATATATTTTAACCTTATCGTGAAGAGGCACCGACAAAGTAAGCTCGCTTTTTAGCAAGTATGCACGAGCAAAAAATTTACTATAACCTTTACCATGAATCACATCATAATCGATATCTTTCCCAAGAGGATCTGGTGTCAAGGAAAATAGTTTACCGTATTTTTCGTCTTTAACATAGATGACTTCTTGAGGGATATTGAAAATAGTATCATTAAGCCAAGGAGTCAACTTGTTTTCATTGCTGTTTTCCGACCATGTAAATCCACCACCGTTCTCAGAAACGATAAAACCGAAATTTTCATTGGAAATCACGTTTATCCAAGGTGCTGGCGTAGTGATGTTGTCGTGAAGTTTAATGACATATTCTTTTTTTTTGATATTGAATCCACCATAACCGTTGAAATAATTAAGTGGATATTTCTTTGGAGCATAGTTTATATTTTCATAAGGATAATTCTGATATTTTCGCTTTTTAGCAATATTATTTTGATGACTTAGTTTAATCTGCTGACTTATATTATTTTTATCGCAATCAATAATGATATTTGCACTTGCATAGAGTAAGTTCCTATCTTCATCATGAAGTATTTTATTGTTTATGATTAAAATGCCCAGTGATTGTACATTTGAATGATATCCGAATTTCTTAGAAATCATTTCATTGATTTCTTCTTCAACATCATTGTAATAACTTGATTCTTGATTATTAAGGATAATCAAGTTAGTATTTATTCCTTTAAGTTTCCAGAATTCCTTTGCTTTAATCAAAGTCCAGATATTATCGATATGTTCAGTAGAAGAAATTGATGCAAGGATAATAGGCAAATCACCGGAAATTCCATATTTCCATAGTGATGCTTGTCCGAGTTTATTATTTTGAGTAATGGAACTGAATTTCCTGCGATTCGGGTTCAAATATATCAGCTCGGGAATCATAGCAAGAAAAATTTTCAGTTCACTTACATTTAAATCTAAATAATTTATTTCTAATTGTGTTTGAATAGCGGACAAGTCGAGCTGATCTTTAATAACATATGAATTTTTGTATTTATTGATCAATTCCTTAGCTTTCGAATGAGAATCTGTAACTCCCATAATATATGTCAAAGTTGATTTTTGATGAGGTTCGATATTGACACATTTTCTTAGACTTAAAATCGGTTCTAATACAACACCTTCTGTATTATCCAGTAATTTTTCCAATGCGATTGGATTGTTGAGAGTTCTTCCTCTTCCGATGAAATTGCTTCGATTCGTTTCATATTGAGTATATCCAAATTCTTCTCCTTCACAAACCATTGTTTTAAAGATATAAGTTTCCTTGTCATCTGGGTTGCGAGGTTTTCTAACAGCAATCAGACTCTCGGTTTCTTTATCATATGATGTACTGATAAACAGGTTGCTAAAAGCGGGGTGGGCAATATCGGCACTTTGATTGTTCAGAACAAGTTCTGCATAACTTGTCGTTTCTATAGATACAGGTTTATTGCCATTGTTGAAGAATATGATTTGCCTGATTTCTACATCGTCTTCAGGAGATACCCAAATTTCAATATGTGTGGTTATTTGTTTATCTTCCCGGATGATTTCAGCTTTATTTAGAGAAAATCGAACTTCGTAATCTTTAAATTTACTGCTTATTTGTTCAGAGCCGATAGTCCAAACATTATTTGTCACAATATTTTTGAAGAAAAAAGTATAGCCATAAAATCTTTCTTCCAAATCGCTTCTAAATCTTGTAACCATTTTATCTTGGAATTGACTATAACCGATTCCTGTGTTTGTTATCATCACATGATAGCGTTTATTTGAAATCATATGGCACTCTGGTAAACCTTCGACAACATCTGAATACACTTGAGTAAGAACAATTTCTTTTCTCTTCAGTTCAACAACTTTACGCTGTTTTTCTTTTAGTTCTTTTATAATCGAAATACGGTAAGGAGTTTTTTCTTGCAACAAGAATTCTCCCGTTTGCACAATAGGTTCACTGTGAAATCTTTTCTGCATGATATTGTCATTGATAAAGTTGTTGATTGACAACAAACTCATGCCTAGGTGATGCGCCATATAGCTTTTTACAATTTTTTTATCGCCATCATTTTCAATGCGCTGTTTTGTATAATCTATCGAT
>DAOURC010000023.1 GCA_030625285.1 Eubacteriales bacterium | reverse complement strand
GGAATCAAAATCATCTCTAGTTCACCAGAGTGCATTTGAATTCCTGATTCAGGGTTGGTTCCAATGTGACTCACATAAGCTTTTTTAACAAGTTTATGTTCAATTAATTTTCCATAATTGACACCTGGAAAACTTGTATCGTTAGCAATTAAAGTTAAATCGCCTATTTTTCTTTCGATTATACCGTCTATCAATTTTTCTGGTGAACCTACACCTAAAAATCCACCCACCATAATTGTCATACCTGGCTTGATATAATCCAATGCTTCTTCTACAGTTTTTAGCTTATTCATAAATACACCTCTTATCTTTCAACTAGTATTGTAGTGCCCATTCCGCCGCCTATACATAATGTAGCGAGACCTTTTTTTGAATCTCTTTTACTCATTTCATAAAGCAGTGTAACCAAGATTCTAGCGCCAGAGCCTCCGATTGGATGACCTATAGCGATAGCGCCTCCGTTAACATTTACAATGTCAGGATTTAATCCTAAATCCCTAGCCACAGCAATTGATTGAGATGCGAATGCTTCATTCGCTTCAATAAGATCAAGGTCTTCTACTTTCCAATCAAGTTTTGCTAAAGCTTTTTTAGTTGCAGGAACAGGACCGTAGCCCATAATTGAAGGATCTACCCCACCTGAAGCAAAGCTTTTTATCGTTGCTAATGGCTCAAGACCAAGTTCCTTCGCTTTTTCTGCACTCATCACGATAAACATAGCTGAACCATCATTTATTCCGGATGCGTTTCCAGCAGTAACAGTTCCATCTTTTTTAAATGCAGGTCTTAGCTTGGAAATACTTTCATAAGTAGCACCATGACGTGGATATTCATCTGTGTCTATGATGACAGGATCTTTTTTACGTTGAGGAATTTCAACTGGAACAATTTCATCTTTGAAGCGACCGGATTTCTGTGCCGCTTCAGCTTTGTTTTGGCTGCTTAGAGCAAATCTATCTTGTTCTTCTTTAGTAATGTTCCATTGCTCAGCGATGTTCTCAGCTGTAATTCCCATATGGTATCCATTGAAGATATCAAATAGACCGTCATGAATCATGGTGTCGACCAATTTTCCATCACCCATACGTTGACCCCAACGTGCGCCTGGCATAATATATGGTGCGTTGCTCATGCTTTCGGTTCCACCACATAGAATTACATCGACATCACCATTTTGGATAAATTGGTGTGCTATGCTGACTGCCCTTAACCCGCTTCCGCAAACCTTGTTGATCGAGAATGCAGATGTTTCTACAGGCAGTCCTGCACCTATACTTATTTGACGAGCGATATTTTGTCCAAGTCCTGCGCCGAGTACATTGCCGATAATTACCTCGTCGATAATATCTGCTGATATCCCTGCGCGTTTTATTACTTCTTTTGCGGCTGTGACACCTAAGTCAACAGCAGTAGCTTTTGCTAAACTTCCACCAAAAGAACCAACAGGAGTTCTTACGGCTGATAAAATAACAACATCTTTTTTCATTTTTGTTACCTCCTAATATATATTAATTATAATATGCAAGTTGCATGCCATTTAACGAGTTATTTAAAATTGTTGTAATTTCAATGAAATGATAATAATATAGAACATAGAGATATGCAGTATTGCATATGAAAACAAATTAAAATTGCAATGCTGCATATCATCTTATAATAAAAAGAGGAGTAATATATGGATAGGTACCCAGATTTCACATATGTAATTACTGATTATAAATTTAATATAAAAGATTATGATAATAAAATCTATGAATTTATAGGTGATGAAGTAAATTTAATCAATAAGAAAATCACTATTTATTTTCCTATGCTTAAAATCGATCGATGTAATTATTTTTATAAAACTAAAACCAATAAAAACAAGGAGTATTATATAAAGAGAAGCGAGATAGAGATCAATGACGAAAACTACTATATTTTTTATGTTGTAGATTTTTTAATGATTACAGAAATTGAGAAGCAAGTAAGTTATCTGAATCATCAACAATATATGTATAATGAGATGCTGAACAAATTGGAAGATGGGATATACATTACAGATGAAACAGGTAGAACATTGTATGTCAATGATGCATTCATCAACTTATCTGGACTTTCAAGAGATTCTTTAATCGGGAAAACTGTGCAAGAGTTGAATAGAAATGATGTGCTTCCTAATTCATGTTGCGAAAAGGTAATTGATACTCGGCAAACTGTGACGACTATCAACAATTATTATGAGGGTCAAAAGTGTTTAGTTACAGGTTCTCTCATCAATAATGAAAAAGGGGAATTTAAAAGAACCATAGCTGTGGTTAGAGATGTTTCAGAGCTTGATATTCTAATGAAAAAAGCAGCTAATGAAGAAGAATTATTATTTTCTTATACAAAAAAAATGAAATCGATAAATCAGCACATTGATGATAATAATGCTGTAGTGATAAATAATGTTAAAACCAAGGATATTTATTCGAAAGCTGAAAAGTTTGCAGATGTTGATACCACTCTATTGATTTTAGGTGAAACGGGAGTGGGTAAAGACTTTTTAGCTGCATATATACATGGTAAAAGTGTAAAAAGAAGTAATGAGAACATTATTAAAATCAATTGTGCAGCCATACCTGAACATTTAATTGAATCGGAACTGTTCGGATATGAAAACGGAGCGTTTACAGGTGCGCAAGTAGGTGGGAAAAAGGGGTTGTTTGAAGAAGCTGGCAGGGGAACTGTTTTTTTGGATGAAATAGATGAGATGCCATATACACTTCAAGTCAAATTGTTAAATGTGCTTAACGATAAGTGCTTTTACCGCATAGGAGGAACAAAGAGCATCCAGCTTAACGCTAGAATAATTGCTGCGACAAATGCTGATATCAAGCAGTTGGTTCTAGAAAAGAAATTTAGAGCAGATTTATATTACCGTCTCAATGTGATCAGTTTGACCATTCCTCCACTGCGTGATAGAAAGGAAGATATAATTCCATTGGCACAATATTTTCTTGAATATTACAATAATCAGCATAGAAAAAATTGCTTCTTTTCACCGGATTGCCTTAAACATTTTTTGGTGTATAAATGGTATGGAAATATAAGAGAGATGAAAAATCTTATCGAGAGATTAATTCTAATTGCCGACGATGTATGCATTGATTCTAAATTATTCAGGGAACAGATTGGGCAAGATGCCGGTTTTGTAGATATAGACAGTATAAGTGATGAGGGCGAACTCTCTTTAAAAGAAAAAATCGACGTTTATGAGCGCACGTTGATAGAAGATGCGATGAAAAAAGACGCTACCCTTAAAGAGGTGGCAAAAGAACTAGGGATAGATATTTCTACACTTGTTAGAAAAAAACAAAAATACGGGATATAATATATCCCTCTTCTTGTTTTTTTTGGCATCTATTGTTACTATGTAATTAGAAAAAATTGGGGGTTTGGTATGAAAATATTAGTGACAGGTGGAGCGGGGTATATAGGAAGTCATACTGCAGTAGAATTATTAGATGCTGGGCATGAGATTGCAATAGTCGACAATCTTAGCAATAGTAAGATTGAAGCTGTTAATAGGATAAAGGAAATTTCAAATAGGGAGTTCAAATTTTATCAGGTTGATTTACTCGATGAAAATGGATTGAGAAATGTTTTTTTAGAGAATGATTTTGATGCGGTAATTCATTTCGCAGGATTTAAGGCTGTAGGAGAATCGGTTAGTAAACCGCTTAAATATTATTATAATAATATTACCAGCACGGTGATGCTGTTGGAAATGATGAGTGAGTTTGGAGTTAAGAAAATTGTGTTCAGTTCATCAGCGACTGTATATGATTCTAGCAATAAACCTCCTCTAAAAGAAGACATGAAATTAGGCACAACCAATCCATATGGTAGTACGAAATTTATGATTGAAGAAATACTTAGAGATTTATATGCATCGGATTCCGAGTGGGCTATTTCTATTTTGCGATATTTTAATCCGATAGGGGCGCACAAGTGTGGACGGATAGGAGAAGATCCTAATGGGATTCCTAATAATTTAATGCCGTATATAACACAGGTTGCAGTTGGAAAAAGAGAAAAGTTAAGTGTGTTTGGAAGCGACTATGATACTCACGACGGCACTGGTGTAAGAGATTATATACATGTTGTGGATTTAGCCATAGGGCATATAAAAGCTTTAGACAAGATATCGAACAACAAGGGAGTGTTTACTTATAATTTAGGCACCGGAATAGGTTGTAGCGTGTTGGATGTTGTAAATAATTTCATCAAGGCAACTGGTAAAGAGATTCTGTATGAAATTGTAGATAGAAGACCTGGGGACATCGATGTTTGTTTTGCAGATTCAACAAGGGCTTTAGATGAGCTTGGATGGAAAACGAAATATGATTTATATAATATGTGCTTAGATTCTTGGAACTGGCAAAAGAATAATCCAAATGGATATGAAAAATAGGAAGTGAATTATATGTACGATAAAGAACTTGATCTGGCAAAAAAATTGGCTATAGATGCTGGAAGGTTGATAATGCGGGTTTATTTAGACAAATCATATGATATCAGCATAAAATCTGATGACTCTCCAGTAACTACAGCAGATCATTTGGCAAATGATTTAATTGTAAAGGAATTAAAAACCGGATTTCCTCAGTATGCTATTTTAGCAGAGGAAAGTGAGGATGATTTAATAAGAAGAGATAACGATTATTGTTGGCTAGTCGATCCTTTAGATGGAACAAAGGAGTTTATTAGGCACAATGATGAATTCTCTGTTAACATTGCACTGGTTTATAAGAAAAGACCAATATTGGGAGTCATATATATACCTGTAACGAAGGACCTTTATTATGCAGTTAAAGGAGAGGGATCCTTTCTAGAAAATAGTATTGGTGAAACAAAAAAAATATCGGTGAATGATAAGACAGATGGAATCATCGCCTTAAGAAGTAGATCTAGGATATCTCAAAAGCTTACTGATCTTTATGAAAACGAGAGTAAGATCACCGATGTGATAAAAATGGGAAGTTCTTTAAAGGGATGCACAATAGCGAGTGGCGAAGCGGATATATACTATAGCCTTGGGAAAACTATGGAGTGGGATACAGCAGCCATGGAGATAATAGTAAGTGAGGCTGGTGGAGTATTCAAACAGCTTGATGATACTGTTATGTGCTACAACAGGAAAATCAGTACAAATAATAACGGATTTTATATTGTAAATAGAGAAGAAAATAAATTGAGTTTATAAGGGTGATTGAATTTGACTAAAGAGATGATTGTATTTTTTACAGCTATGATGCCTATTTCTGAATTAAGGGGAGCTATTCCCTTAGGTATCAACCTAGGGATGGAACCTATGAATAGCTTCTTGTTATCGGTGTTGGGGAATTTAATAATAGTGCCTATTTTATTATTAATTGTTCGTCCGATCTTTACATATTTTAAGACTCTTAAAAGATTTCGCGAGTGGATTAACAAGTATGAAGAAAGAGCAGCTAGAAAGGTTAAAAGTTATAGGAAATTTAGATTGTTGGGATTGTTTTTATTAGTAGCGATTCCTGTACCGACAACTGGTGTTTATACTGGAGTCGTTGCAGCCAATGTGCTACAGGTTAAATTTAAAAATGCATGGCTGGCAATATCTTTAGGAGTGATTGTAGCAGGAACTATCGTATATATGATAAGCTTGAATGTAATCCATTTATTGTAAAAAAACAAAAAGGCGTACGACTTATGTGAAAAAATCAATATATTGCAAAGTGAGGTATAAATATGAATACATTATCAGTATTTGAATTAAAAGAAAAAATTGACGAGCAAAAGACATTGAAAAAACGACTAGATGGGTTTAATGAAGAAAGAGATAGATTGATTGTTGAAGTGAAAAAGTTGAGAAAACAGCTTATTAAAGAAAATATGGATGTAGACAAGATGGAAAAGGTTTCTTTAACAAGTGTGTTGACATACATAAATGGTAGCTATGATGGAAAATTGGAAAAAGAAAAAATGGAAGCTCTTGAAGCGAAATTGAAGTACGATTCTGCTGAGGATGAACTTGAAATGATGGAAGAGAAGATTAAAGATATAGAATCAAAGGTAGAAGACATCAAGAAGTATGAAGAAGAATACATTTGGCTTCTAAAGAAAAAAACGGATTCGATGGAAGATAAAGATGAAAACTTGAAAAAAACCATCAATGTGATAACTTCTGTAAAAAGTGAAATGAAAGAGATTGACGAAGCGGTTATTGCTGGAAGACAGGCTTTGAGTGCTTTTTCGAGTGTGATCAATGATTTGAACACTGCGAAAAACTGGGGAATTTTTGATATGCTCGGAGGGAATTTCATTGCAAATGTAGGAAAGCATATGAAAATAGACGCTGCTAGAAAATCGCTCTCGGAAGCAAAGGGAAGACTGCAAATATTTGAAAGAGAGCTTAAAGATGTAGATGCATACAGTGAAGTAGATATAGACATGGGTAGCTTCATGACAGTTGCAGATTTTTTCTTTGACAATATATTTGTGGATTTCATGGTTCAGAATAAAATCAATGATTCGTTGAATAAAATAAATCAGGCATATGGACATGTTCAAGAGAGATTGGATAGTTTGGAATCTAGAAAAAATGATTTGCATATGAGTTTAAAAAAATTAGAAAAAAATAAAGAAGAAATTTTACAGAAATACTTTTGATATTCCTTGACTAAAGGGTATGATTAAATATATACTATTTGAGTATTTAAATTTAGTAGATTTGCACCCGCAAAGTGGGTGCCCTACCAAAACTAGCACGTAATTAAGTGGTGGGTCATCCTAGATGGGTGATTTGTCACTCTTTTTTTTGAAAAATTCGGGAGGTATTAGATGTCGACGAAGTATGTTTTTATAACGGGTGGTGTTGTTTCTTCATTAGGAAAAGGAATCACAGCGGCTTCATTGGGGCGATTACTTAAATCGAGGGGAATATCTGTTTCAATGCAAAAATTTGATCCATACATAAATGTAGATCCTGGGACAATGAGTCCATATCAACATGGTGAAGTTTATGTAACTGAAGATGGAGCTGAAACCGACCTTGACTTAGGTCATTATGAGCGTTTTGTAGATGTGAATCTATCAAAGAATTCAAATGTAACAACAGGAAAGATTTATTGGTCGGTACTCAATAAAGAAAGAAAAGGCGATTATCTAGGAGCGACTGTTCAAGTTATCCCGCATATTACAAATGAGATAAAAGAAAGAGCTTATAGAGCTGGGAAAACCGATAATCCGGATGTTGTCATAACAGAAATCGGTGGAACGGTTGGTGATATCGAATCGCTGCCTTTTTTAGAGGCTATTCGTCAAATAAAATTCGATATTGGTAAAGAAAACATTATGTATATCCATGTTACATTAGTGCCATATTTAGAAAAAGCAGGAGAGCTTAAAACTAAACCCACTCAGCATAGTGTAAAAGAATTAAGAGAGATTGGCATTCAGCCTGATTTGATTATTTGTAGAACACAAAAATTCATTAATGATGAGTTAAAGGATAAGATTGCTCTTTTCTGTAATTTGGATGCAGCTAATGTAATCAGTAATATGGATGCAGATTCACTTTATGAAGTGCCTTTGATGCTTGAAAAAGAGGGATTAGCAGATAAAGTATGTGATAGACTTCAGCTTAAGTGTGGAGTGCCTGATTTATCGGAATGGCAGAAAATTGTAGATATCGAAAGAAATTTAACGGATTCTGTCGATATTGCTTTAGTAGGTAAATACGTACAACTAAGGGATGCATATCTTTCTGTAGCAGAGGCGCTTAAACATGCTGGACTTGCAAATAATTTAGAGGTTAATATCAATTGGATAAATTCTGAAGATGTAACAAAAGATAATGTAAAAGAATATCTTGAGAATGCAGATGGTGTTTTAGTTCCAGGTGGATTTGGAGATAGAGGGATTGAAGGGAAGATTGTTGCAACTCAATATGCACGTGAGAATAAAGTGCCTTTCTTTGGAATCTGTTTGGGAATGCAACTTGCAACAGTTGAATTTGCACGCAATGTAATGGGATATAAAGATGCACATAGCAGTGAACTCGACCCTGATACAAGCTATCCTGTAATAGATTTGATGCCTGAACAAAAAGAGATTGAAATGATGGGCGGAACAATGAGACTTGGAGTTTATCCATGTAAGGTAATGTCTAATACTAAAGCATATGAAGCATATGGCAGTGAT
>DAOURC010000168.1 GCA_030625285.1 Eubacteriales bacterium | reverse complement strand
AAAGCTTCTCCTCTAAAACCTAACGATCTGATATGGTTGATATCTTCATCTTCGATAATTTTACTTGTCGCATGACGCTCGAAAACCAATGGAATGTCATCTTCATGAATGCCATTTCCGTTGTCTACAATTTTAATGAATTCCTTTCCTGCGTTTCCAATACTGATGCTTATTTCAGTGGCTTTAGCATCAATTGAATTTTCAACTAATTCTTTAACAACCGATGCGGGGCTTTCTATTACCTCACCTGCAGCGATTTTATTGCTTAAGTGAGACGACATTTTAAAAATTCTTTTCATAGTTATTCCTTCTTCTTTTTTATTCAGTATCTACATTAAACTTAGCTTTTACTAAAATTATATAATCATACTCTTTAAGTACTTCTTTATCTTCAACATAGTGTTGTGCATTATACACTGAAGTAGAACCACCCTTTTGATACATATATGCTTTTAATACAATTTCATCAGATTTATCTATTTCTATTTCTTCAGTTAATAAAGTAGTTGCACGAGAATATTGATTGTCGCTAAGAAAATCATTTTCTACTTGAAGTTTATTACTGGATGTAGATCCACCACTACTATAAGAAACCAGCCACTCAGAATTTAATTCTTTATCAAGAACTAATGCTAATTTACCAATAGAATCAGATATACTCGATTTAAAAATTCCACTATCAGATTTTAATACTCCATTTTCATATATATCAATCCAAACAGAAACACTTGTATAAGTATCATCAACTTCAAAATCAAATATATCAATTTCAGAACTACTACTTAAAAGATTTATAATACTCTTCTCTTCATCACTTAATTTAGAATAATTGATTTTATTATTATTTATTTCTTGGTTACATCCAACTAAAAGTAATATAAATACTAAAAGCATTATTAGATTTTTTACTCTTTTTATCATCATATTATTTTCCTTTTACTAACTCAATTAGTTTGTTTAATTCATTCAAAGATTCGATTGGAGTCAATTGATTTATATCGATCTTCTTGATTTCCTTTATAATATCGATATCATGTTCTCTAAAAAAATCCATTTGATAACTTTCTTCGGGAATCTTAGGGATTTTCGCGATATCGGTATTTTCCAAGTCCCTGAGTATTCTTTTTGCCTTTTTTATAACGATAGCAGGAACACCTGCCAATTGGGCCACTTGAATACCGTAACTTTGATTGGCACTCCCCTCGACGATTTTCCTTAAAAATATAATATCGTCCTTATACTCCTTGACAGTGATATTATAATTCTTGACTCCACTAATTTGCCCTTCCAGCTCTGTTAGCTCATGATAATGTGTGGCAAATAAAGTCTTGGGATTCGGATTGAGTTCATCAGTCAAGAATTCAACAACAGCCCATGCAATACTCAAACCATCAAAAGTACTTGTTCCTCTTCCTATTTCATCTAATAAGACTAATGAATCATCAGTCGCATATTTTAAAATATTTGCAAGTTCACTCATTTCAACCATAAATGTACTTTGTCCTTGTGATAAATCATCCGATGCTCCAACGCGTGTGAAAATTCTATCGAGTATAGGTAAATCTGCATTGGTTGCCGGTACAAAAGATCCAATTTGAGCCATCAAAGAAATTAATGCGACTTGTCTTAAAAATGTCGATTTTCCGGCCATATTAGGTCCTGTAATAATATAGAATTGATTATCGCTTTTGTCCAAATAGGTTTCGTTGTTTATAAAATTCTCTTTCTTGACTATTTTCTCAATAACAGGATGTCTACCCTCTTTGATATCGATAATTCCAGTTTCATTAAATGAAGGTCTTATATAGTTGTTGGTGATAGCTACTTTTGCCAAACTTATAAGAACATCCAGTTCGCTTATATTGCGACTTGTAATTAGAAGTCTTTCAGATTCACGTCGTATTTTATCAATAACTTGAGATAAAATTTCATTTTCTATTTTTATCACTTTGTCATGTGCATTTAAAATTTTCTCTTCGATGATTTTCAATTCCTCAGTAATATATCTTTCTGAATTTGCCAAGGTTTGTTTTCTAATATAATCGTCTGGAACTAAATTAAAATTAGATTTGGTTATTTCGATATAATATCCAAAAACTCTATTATATTTTATTTTCAGATTTTTAATTCCTGTAGCAATTTTTTCTTTAGTCTCGATATCAAGAATCAATTTCTTCCCGTTTTTCATTATATCTTTTAGCTCAAATAAGTCATCGGTATAATCATCTTTGATATAACCGCCTTCTCTTGTTAAAATCGGCGGGTCGTCAATTATCGATTTGTCGATCAACTCATATATATCCAGACAAATGTCGATTTTTTCATTTAATTGATCGATATAAGAATCATTGAACATTCCCAATGTTTTTTTAATATCGGGCAGTTTTGAAAGAGTTGATTTAATCGATATCAAATCTCTTGGGTTTATGTTTCCATAGACGAGTTTTGATACCAATCTCTCAAGATCGTAGACTTTTTTCAAATTATTATCTATATCGTCTCTGAGCATATCTTGATCGATGAACGTTTCAATAATATTTTGTCTGTATGTTATTTTATCGATGCTTCTAAGAGGCTTCGACAACCATTTTTTTAAAGTCCTCGAACCCATTGCCGTTCTAGTTTGATCTAGAACCCATGTCAATGAACCTTTTTTTTCATGATTTCTCATGGTGTTGAATATTTCCAAATTGGTTATTGTAGATTGATCCAGCGCTAGATACTCATCGCCATGCAATATAGTCAAATCGCCAAAGTGCTCGACTGTGATTTTTTGCGTTTCTTTGATATATTCAATCAACGCGCCTAAAGGTTCAACTAGATTGCTATATTCATCAATCCCCAAAGATTGTACACTGCTTCTTTTAAAAGTTTCTTTTATTTTGTTGTTGCCTTTTTCAAATGAAAAATAATGATTGTCCAAACAAGTAAAAGTAAAGCCTTCTTTAGTCAGCTTTTCGATTGTTATATCATTTTTATCATCATCTTTTATCAATATTTCTTTCGGGTTTATTTTTTTAATCTCATCGATTATTTTATCTGTTTGATAATCGCCAAATAATGATAATCCGTAAATTTGAAAAGTCGAAATATCGCCATAGACTATAGCG
>DAOURC010000015.1 GCA_030625285.1 Eubacteriales bacterium | reverse complement strand
CTAGTAGAGATGAAGAAGGATACCAATTCCGTATATCATGCTTCTCTGAACAGTTTTTTAAATGATAATGCAAAACCTGGGCTACCTAAAAAGACTATGAGATATATTTATATACTTGTATTAGCGTTGTTTTTATCGATTACTGCAGTAATAATCAGCCGCAGGAAGCTTACCAGACAAAATAAAAGTATTGAAAAACAAAATGGACAGCTTAAGAATTTGATAGTTAGTGCTCCTGAGTTATCTTTTATGAAGTCGATGGAAGAATCATTTGTTGGATTTGTTAAGCAGTTAAAGTACATTATGGATACGGACGAAATTGAAATGGTTGTTCTCTTGAAAAATAAAGAGAAATATATATTAGATACCGAGGAATATATTGAGGGAAGTTATAAAAAGTTTGCAGAAGAGAATGTGGAAAATGTAAACTTTAAATATATAGATAAAGAAATTTTGGATGAATTTATTTTATCGAGAGAAAAAATAAAATTTTATGATAAATTTGTTTTAGTTGGATTCAGTAGTTCTTATAAATTACCGGGTATTATATACATTGAAACTGATGAAAAGAAAATAGATAAAGACATTATGAGTGTATATATACTTGGAGTTATTCTTAATTTACAGACAATTATCGCAAAGGTTACAAAAGAAAAAGAGCAGAAAAAATTGATGATTTCTTTAGGCGAAATAATTGAAAAAAGAGACAATAATGTATCCAATCATGTAATGAGGGTTTCTTTAGCATCAAAGTTATTGGCCAAGGAGTTTGGTTACTCGAATGATGATCTTTACAACATTGAAGTCGCCGCCTCGATTCACGACATTGGAAAAATCCTAGTGCCGGATAGTATTCTGAATAAACCGGGGAAGTTGACGGCTGAAGAATTCGATATCGTTAAAATGCATACTACAGATGATTTTTTGGTCTTTAAAGACTTTGAGTTGAATTTGTTTAAAGTTGTTCATAATGTTACTAGGTATCATCATGAAAACTGGGACGGTTCGGGTTACCCGGAAGGATTGGCAGGAGAAGAGATTCCGCTTGATGCGAGGATTGTATCAATAATCGATGTATTTGATGCTCTGATGCATAAAAGATCTTATAAAGAAGCGTGGCCTATTGAAGAGTCGTTGGAATTCATCAAAAGTAATAGGGAAGTTAAATTCGATCCTGAAGTAGTAGATAAATTTATGGGTATAAAAGATAAAATCATTGAAATGTTTATAGAATACCCGGAGCTTAAAAATAGAACATCATAAAAATGAAAGCCCTTTAAAGGGCTTTCATTAATTTTTCAATTTCATCAAATTTATCATCTTTGGCAAGATCGACAATCTTAGATCCGACAACAACCCCATCGCAATAACTGCCTAGAGTTTTTATCTGCTCTATGGTTGAAATGCCAAAACCTGCAACAACAGGCATAGTTGTGTTTTCCTTTATCAGTTTAAGGCGATTAAGCACTTCGTCAGAAAATTCACTCCTTCCACCAGTTGTATTGTTGACGGTTATGGCATAGACAAATCCATGCGTCAGTTTCAGGATATTCGCCATACGATCAAGACCAGTGCTGGGCGCTATAAGAGGAATAATAGCAATTCCATATTGATCTGTATATGGCAGTATCATATTGTATTCTTCCAAAGGTAAATCTGGAATAATTAATCCGCTTATATGCGATTCGCGAAGAAGACTAAAAAATGCTTCAAATCCATATTGAACAATGGGGTTTAAGTAACTCATTATTATTCTTGGAACATCGTTATTGGGTGGAATCGATTTTAAAAATGTCAAGGTTTTTTGTAAAGTGATTCCACCGTCCAAAGCTCTTTGCCCGGCAGATTGAATACTTGGTCCATCGGCAATAGGATCTGAAAATGGTATGCCGATTTCAATAATAGAAGCACCAGAGTTTTCAAGAAGTTGAATTACTTTTTTAGTTTTATCAAAACCACCGTCTCCACACATAATATATGGAATAAATAATTTTTTGTTTTCACCTAATATATCACTTATACGATTTTCAATAGTTCTAATACCCATAATTATACCTCCAAAAGTTTTGCAACTTGCCTGACATCTTTATCGCCTCTGCCAGATAGATTGATAACTAGGATTTCTTCTGGCTTCATGGTTGGAGCAATTTTTAATACCTCAGCTATAGCATGCGCACTTTCAAGTGCGGGAATGATTCCTTCCAACTCGCTAAGTTTTTGAAAAGACGAAATAGCTTCATCATCTGTAATAGAGGCATATTGTAAACGATCAATGTCTTTAAGATAAGAAAGTTCGGGACCGATACCCGGATAATCAAGCCCAGCAGAAATGGAATATACCTCATGTACCTGACCATCGTCATCTTGAAGCAGATACATGACATTTCCATGGAATATGCCGAATTTTCCTTTTGTAAGAGTCGCTGCATGCTCGTCTGTATCAACACCTCTGCCAGCTGCTTCAACAGCAAGAAGCTTTACATTTTCATCATCGATGAATGAGTGAAACATTCCTATGGCGTTACTCCCTCCACCGACACAAGCCACAATGATATCTGGAAGACGATCTTCTGCTTCAAGAATTTGTCTTTTAGTTTCTTTTCCAATGATGGATTGAAATTCTCTAACCATTTCAGGATAAGGATGCGGACCTAGTGCCGAACCGATAATATAGTGAGTATCTTCAATATTAGTCACCCAGTATTTTATAGCCTCATTGACAGCGTCTTTTAAAACCTTGCTGCCGCTTGTTACCGATTCTACCTTTGCTCCGAGTAGCCGCATTCTAAAAACGTTGAGTTCTTGTCTTTGAATATCTTCTTCTCCCATGAAAACCGTACACTGCATTCCTAACAATGCAGCAGCGGTAGCAGCAGCAACCCCATGTTGCCCAGCACCGGTTTCAGCGACAATTTTTTTCTTTCCCATGCGCTTTGTAAGTAAAACTTGAGCTAATGCATTATTGATTTTATGAGCACCGGTATGATTCAAATCCTCGCGTTTCAAATAGATTTTAGCACCGCCGCAATACTCGGTTAACCGCTTTGCAAAGTAAAGAGGGCTTTCACGTCCTATATAATCTTTTAGGTAATAATTCAGCTCGTCATTAAAAGATTTATCGTTTCTATACTTGGTAAAATTTTCTTGTAGCTCAGCTAAAGCTGGCATCAATATTTCAGGAACAAATTTACCTCCGAATTTTCCAAAATAACCATTTTCATTTGGCATATTATAAGTCATAATTTTGACACTCCTTCACAATTTTTATAAATTCAATAATTTTCTTTTTGTCTTTAATACCGTCAGTTTCAACACCGCTAGATACATCCACTGCAAAAGGGGATAGTTGACTAATGGCTTTAGCAACATTATCTTTATTCAACCCACCGGCTAAAAAAAATGGGATTTTACCCTTGTAGTTTTTCAAGCACTTCCAATCAAATGTTTTGCCTGAACCTCCGGCCATTGATTTATCCCAGGTGTCAAAGAGTAAATAATCAGCCTTGGGGATATCCATCTTGGAAGATTTAACGCAAACGGATTTGATGATCGGGTATGGAGAATCTTTATAACTATCATATTTTTCTTTGCCGTGGAGCTGAAGGATGTCAAGTCCGCAAAAGTCAGCTATCGATATCATTTCGTCTGTTGGGCAATCTACGAATACACCTACCTTTAAAATATCCTTTGGTAATTTTTCTATTATTTCCTTGGCCAGCTCCTTTGTAATTTGCCTTTTGCTCTTGGCAAAGACAAATCCTAAATAGTCAGCGCCGTGATTGTAGGCTATAGCAGCCGATTCTAGATCTCGAATACCGCAGATTTTTATTTTTATCATATAATCAATCTCCTAAGCTTAGAAATTTCGTTAATTAAGGATCCGGTTGCACCTCTATTTATCAGACTCTCCCCGATAAGCACTCCGCTAAAGCCAGCCCTGCCGAGCCTCTTTACATCCTCTATATTTTTTATGCCGCTCTCGCTTATGAAAAAAACATTGGGGTCCTTGATGTATTTAATTAAATCCAGGCTGACGCTTATGTCAGTTGCAAAGGTTTTTAAATTCCTATTGTTTATACCTATAAGCGGATGATTAAGTTCCATTGCAAGATCTAGTTCTTCTTTGCTATGAACCTCAATAAGAACCTCTAAATTTCTCGAGAGGGCATACTCTAGTAGCTGTATTAACCTTTCTTTTTCAAGTGCGGCTACAATCAAGAGGATTATATTCGCGCCTAGGTGCCTTGCTAAATCAATCTGTATCTCATCGATTATAAAGTCCTTAAAAAGAATTGGTAAATCTACCTTGGGTCTAATAGCGCTTATATCTTCATAGCCTCCGTAGAAAAATTTAGAGTCCGCAAGAATTGATATTGCCCTTGCTCCTTTAGATTCATATACATTTGCCTGATAGGCAATATCTAAATCAGGAGCAAATAATCCCTTAGATGGGGAACCTCGCTTTATTTCTGCAATAAGGGCTATGTTCTTTGATGATCTTAGGGAATCTATAAATGAGTATTTATGAGTTAAACTGCAAGAATCAATACCTTTTGAATATTTGCCTTTTAAGTTTTCCACCTCTATTTTTTTATAATCTAAAATGGTATCAAGAATATTTTTCATATTACACCTGATTTATTGCTGATGCGGATTAGTTCATTTAATTTGCCTAGGGCATTTCCACTATCTATGCTCTTAGCGGCGATTTCTATACCTTCTTTGATGGAATTTGCAAGTTCGAATGAATAAAGGGCAATCGCGCTGTTTAGAAGAACCACATCTCGCTTAGGACCTTTTTCACCAGAGAGTATACTAAGTAAAATATCGGAATTAACTTTAGCGCTACCGCCCCTCAGCTGAGTATTAGAAGCCTTCGATAGGCCGTAATCACCTGCGGTTATAGTTTTTGTTTCATATTTACCCCCACTTACAAAGGCTACGATATTATCGCCTTCTAAAGAGGCTTCGTCGAGTCCTCCTGTCCCGTGCACTACGGCTCCGTTTTCTACTCCTAGCTTGATCATGCTCTTTGCCATGATATCCACTAAATCCATAGAAAAGACGCCGACAAATTGTCCTTTTAAGGGAAGTGGATTGCAAAGGGGACCTATGATGTTGAAAATTGTAGGTATGCCCAAATCCTTTCTAACATTCATTACGTTCTTCATAGAGGGGTGGGCAAGTGGAGCGTATATAAAGGAGAGACCTATTTCATCTAATTGATCTTCAATCATATCGGGGCTAGATAAGATATTAACTCCAAGACTCGCTAAAACATCAGCGCTTCCACATTTGCTTGAAATTGATCTATTCCCATGCTTTGCAATATTTATACCTGCTCCTGAGAGTACAAAGGCGCAGGTGGTGCTGATATTGAAGGTATCAGAGCCATCGCCTCCGGTGCCGACGATATCGTAAAAATTTACTCGCTTTGAATTTATATGCGTGGCATTGTTTTTCAGTCCCTTTGCGAATCCTGAAATTTCCTCATATGTTTCACCCTTTGTCTTAAGAGAGGTTAAAAGAGCTGACACTAGGATTGGATTTAGCTTTGTCTTAATTAGATTAGTCGATAATAAAAGAGATTCTTCATAGGATAGATCTTCTCCCATTACTATGGTTTTAAGATGTTTTTGAATAATCATGACTTACCTCCTTAGATATATTTAGAAAATAATCGATAATTTCATCTGCGCATTCACTTGCATAGGATTCTGGGTGAAACTGAACACCAAATACAGGATATTGTTTATGCCTAACGGCCATGATGGAGCCATCGCTTTTGGAAATAGCTATTACCTCTAGATCATCTTTTAGGGAGTCCCTATCGATAATTAATGAGTGATATCTAGTTGCTGTGAATAAGGGTTTTGCCCTAGAAAATATCGATTTATTATTATGAATTATAGTATCTGTTTTACCGTGAACTATGTTATTTCCCCTCACAATCGTAGACCCGAAGGCTTCACCTATGACCTGATGGCCGAGGCAGATGCCGAATATAGGAATGCTATTGTAAAACTCTTTGACTATATCTGTGCAAATACCGGCTTCTTTAGGGGTGCAGGGGCCGGGAGATATAACTATTGCATTAGGACCTAGTTTTCTTATCTCTTCGATGCTTATTTGATCATTCAAGGCAACCTTGATTTTAGACCCTCTCGATTCAAATAATTGAGCTATATTGTATGTGAATGAATCATAGTTATCTATAATCAAAATCATATCTTACATCTCCCTTATAGGCCTTCTCAACAGCTTTAAACATAGCGCTTGCTTTATTTAGAGATTCTTTATATTCATGCTCTGGGACGGAGTCATATACTATGCCACCGCCTGCTTGAATAATTATCTGGTTGTCTCTAAGCTGAATTGTTCTAATGCTTATGCAGCTATTTAGATGTCCGCTTTGACCGAGCATTACTATCGAGCCTGCATATAGATCCCTGCTATCTGGTTCTAATTCATCGATTATCTCCATAGCTCTTAGCTTTGGAGCTCCTGATACAGTTCCAGCTGGAAAGGTAGCCCTAAGTGCATCGATTGGAGTTATGCCTTCTAATGGAATGCCCACTACACTAGATACAAGGTGCATAACCTTTGAAAAATACTTTACCCTGTGGTACTCTTTGACCTTGACGCTTCCTGGAATCGAAATCTTTCCTATGTCATTTCTTCCAAGGTCAACTAGCATCAAATGCTCCGCTGAGTCTTTTTCATCTTCTAAGAGCTCTTTTGCTCTTAGAGAATCCCTTGAGTCGTTTTTAACTGCCCTAGTTCCAGCAATAGGTGAGGTTTCCACAATTTCCGAGCTGATCCTAACTAGCATTTCAGGAGATGAGGATAGGATTTCAAGTTCGGGAAATCTGATATATGAAAGATAGGGCGATGGATTCTCCTTTCGCAGATGCCTATAAAGATTAAAACCATCGATATTGCCCTTAGCTGTAAACTTCTGAGAGAGTACGGCTTGGAATATATCGCCTGCTGCGATGTAGTTCTTTATCGTATTTACAGAGGATATATAGTCTCCCTTTTTAAAATTGGATTTAAATAAAAGAAAAGGTGGTTTTGGTGAATCATGTTTTATTTCCACTATAGGTTCTTGTAGCATCTTATAGATTTCATCTATCTTGTCCATGGCCGCGTTATATGCTTTTTCAGTTGGATTGCTGGAGTTGCAAATAATAATTAGTTGGTGCTTTAAATGATCTATCACTATCACAGTTTTTGAAAAAACAAATTGATAAAGGGGAATGTTTGATTTTTCCCTTAATCTTATCGGATGGATATCTTCAATGGCTCCGTATGCCATATATCCGATTATTCCAGCATAATAAGGTGGAAGAGCAGAGATTTGGGGACCCTTATATATACTGATGATTTTTTCAACCTCGTTGATATTTAATGAATCACTTGTATCTATTAATGGGATTGTCTCTAAACCGACAAATGAAAACCTGCCTAGGTTGTTGGGATCCGCAGCGCTCTCTAATATATATGTAGGACTGAATTTATCGAGTTTGAGGTAAACGGATATTGGTGTCAGCATATCCTCATCGTAAATCTTATAGATAGGTACTACGTTGTATTTTTTCATATGGTCTAAATAATCACTTAATGACATCATCATATTATTATCCTCTCTTTCAAAAAAAAATATCCCCGTCCTGATAAGGACGGAGATTCCGCTGTGCCACCTTAATGGGGTTTAAACATAAAAACCCTATCCGAAAAGGATAGGGTATATATAGCTTAAGCCACCTTTTACTATAGATCAAACAATCTACGCCCTCTATAACGGGAGGAACCCGTCTCGCATACTCACTATAAGCTTTCAGCTTGCTCTCATAAGGCCATTCGGTAAGTTTAGTAATATCGGGATCACACCTATTCCCAATTCTCTGTAATTCTATGACTTACGTACTTCTCTTAATCAACGATTTCATTGTTAATATTTCTTAATATACTAATCCCTTTTAAAATCATTGTCAATACCTTTTGAAAAAAAGAATAAAATTTGTTATATTAATAAGGCATTTACTTTGATAATATGATTTTGGAGGGGATATTGATGAATATTAAAAAGTTGAGCGATATAAGAATCTCTGATAAAAATATATTCGGTGCAAAAGCCGCAAATCTAGGTTTTTTGTTGTCGGAAAAATTTAATGTCCCAAGAGGCATTGCCATAGGGATGAAAGACAAGGATGATTATGATTTAGATGAGATCAAAAGATATCTAAATAAAAATAAATTATATTCTGTCAGGTCGAGCTCTAGCATTGAGGATAGCGAAAATTATTCGTTTGCTGGGCAGTTTGAAACTGTTTTAGGTGTGAATTTCAATAAATTAGAGGAAAGTATAATAATGGTATTTAATTCTCAAAACAATTTGAGAGTGGCAAATTACCAAGGCGAGTCTATAGGGTCTGAGTATTTTGGAGTTATTATAGAAGAAATGGTAGATGCCGATTTGTCAGGAGTCGTTTTTACAGCAAACCCTATGAATTCCGATAGAAATCAGGTTTATATCGAATCGATATATGGATTGGGAGAAAATATTGTATCGGGTATAGTAAATACTGATAAATATTTATTGGATAAATTGAAAAGAGAGGTAATAGAAGTAAAATCTAGCCTTAAAGATAAAAAGTTGGTAGTAGAAAATTATAATTTGATCGATCAATCTATCTTCGATGAAGAACCTTCGCTCAAATATGAAATGTGTTTAAAGGTCCTTGATTTAGCTATGGATATTGAAAATGCATATGGTAAGCCTCAAGATATTGAATATGCGATTAAAGATGATGAAATATTTATTTTGCAAAGTCGTCCTATTACTACTCTTTGGCCTTCTATAGATGATTTACCCAAAGATAATATTTTAATATCTTTTAATGCTGTTCAAGTTATGTCGAATCCTGTTACTCCTCTCGGAAGTAGTAATCTAAAAGATTTGGCTCAGCTTAAGAAATATTTCAGCGGATCTTTTTTAGAAGAAATCAATGCATATTTATATGCTGATGTCGATGCATTGGCGACAAATCGATTTTTAAGAAAAATATATATCAAGGGAATGACATATGTAGATGTTGAGATAAAAGGTATTATAAATAATATGGAATTGAAGAAAAATTCTTTACTAAAGGATTTATCGGTTTTACTAAAGGTTGTCAGATTCACTTTGCCAAAGGTAATAAAAGCAAAGCTAAGATTTAAAAGCAATAATTATAAAAAATATGCACTTGATGCAGATGAATACGTTTTTAACATAGATAAAGAATTAAAAGGAAAATTAAATCAGACAAATGATATTTTAGAAAAAATAGAAATAATAGATTCAACCATCAGTGAATTGTTGGGAAATCTATTTGATACATTGATGCCAAATATAATGGCCGGTATGATGGGCCGTATGAAGATCATCAAGAAGTATGGAGTGGAAGTTCTTGAAGTTGTTGAAAAAGGTGTAGAGGGGAATCTATCTACAGAGATGGGGCTTTCTATCGAGCGTTTATCGGATTACTTACTCGTTCATCATAAAAAAATATCAACTGCTAGTGGCATTGATGATGTTCTTGAAGAAGATATTGAATTCGCTGAAATATACAATGAATATATCGAGAAATTTGGTTTTAGAGGTGTAGGAGAGATAGACCTTGGAAGCGATAGATATTGTGAAAATAAAAAAGCTTTTCATAATTTGATATTGTCACAGTATAAAAGTGGTCAAGTGGGAAATAGTAAAGAGAAGTTTCAAGAGATGAAAAAACGTGCTCTTAGTTATCAGGATGAAGATATTATAAAAGATAAACTGATTGGTGCTTTCAGAAGTTTCATGTCATTAAGAGAGCATCCTAAGTATGCGATTAGCAAGGTTTTCTGGGTGGTCAAAGAGACATATTTGGATATCGGTAAAGTGTTTGTTAAAGAAGGGAAACTAGAAAACGAAAAAGATATTTTTTATCTTTATAAAAATGAGATTGGGCAGCAAAGAGATAACTATATCGATTTGATTTCTTTAAGAAAAAAAGAATATGAAAGACAAAAATCAATGCCTTTTCCAAAGATGATGACCGCTGATGGAAAATGTTACTATAAAAAAGCAGTGATTAGAGATGGAATGATTATAGGGACTGGTGTGTCTCCCGGCAAATACTACGGAGAAGTATTGGTTGCCGAGACAATAGAAGATGTAGTGGATGCCAAGGGGAAAATACTAGTTACCAGATTCACAGATCCGGGTTGGACTCCTGTTTTCAACCAAATAGGTGCGCTTATAACTGAAGTGGGTGGTTTGATGACTCATGGATCGGTAGTTGCAAGAGAATATGGACTTCCTTCGGTGGTAGGAGTTACAG
>DAOURC010000036.1 GCA_030625285.1 Eubacteriales bacterium | reverse complement strand
AATCAATTAATAAAATACATTAAAAAAGGTATTCAAAATAAAGGATTCTCATTAGTTGAAGCAGCTAGCATTTGTCCAACTTACTATGGTAGAAAAAACAAATCTGGTTCTCCAGTTAAAATGATGGAACACCTAAAAAATAATTTTGTTGATATAAAAATAATCGATAAATTACCTGAAGAGAAAAAAGCAGGAAAAGAATTAATGGGTGAATTTAAAGATGTTACTGAACCTGAATATACTGCTGAATATTTAAAATTAATCGATCGTTTGAAAGGAGCTGCAAAATAATGAATAACCATGCTGAAATAAGACTATCTGGATCAGGTGGCCAAGGTTTATTACTTGCAGGAGTTATCTTGGCGGAAGCTGCAATTTTAGATGACAAAATCGCTATTCAAACACAAAGTTATGGCCCTGAAGCAAGAGGGGGAGCAAGTAAAGCAGAAGTAATCATCGCTAATGATGTTATAGATTTTCCAAAAGTGACTAGCCCTGATTTAGTTCTATCATTGACACAAATAGCTAGTGATAAATATGCAAAATCAGTTAACAAAAATGGTACTTTGGTTATTGATGCCGAAGTTGAATTGGACGAGAATTATGATTACGGTAAAATTGTAAAAGTTCCAATCATTCAGACAGCTCAAGAAAAAGTAGGCAAGAGCATAGTTGCGAATATCGTCGCAATTGGTGTGATTGTTGAACTTACTAAATTAGTTAGTAGAGAAAGTGTTGAAAAAGCTGTTTTAGCACGCGTTCCTAAAGGAACTGAAGACCTTAATAAAAAAGCATTGTCAGAAGGTTATTTATTAGCACAATCTGTAAAGTAATGGTGATATAAATGAGACAAGAAGATGCACTAAAGAACATTAACTCAAAATATTCTAATTTGAGCAAAGGTCATAAAAAGTTAGCTGATTATGTAATAGCGAATTACGATAAGGTTATTTTTATGACAGCTCATGAATTTTCACAGTCGGTTGGAGTAAGTGAATCGACTGTGGTTAGATTCGCTCATTCTCTGGGCTATTCTGGTTATCCGTCTTTTCAGAAAAATCTTCAAGAATCGATTAAATATCGTTTGACATCTTTACAAAGATTTGAGCATATAAGTGAACACGAAGGCGAAAAAAATGTTATTAAAGATATTATGGTTCAAGATATCAACAATATTCAAAAAACAATTAATAATTTAAATGTAGAAAAATTGAAATCAATTTCTCAAAAAATAAAAGCTGCTGAAACTGTATATGTACTCGGTTTTAGAAGTTCTAAAGTATTGGCAGAATACTTGACATTTTATCTCAAATTTATTCATGGCAATGTAAAAATAATTCCAGTTGGGGCTAATGATATCTATGATGAAATCATTAACACAACCACTCGAGATTTGGTGATAGCTATAAGTTTTCCTAGATATTCAAGGCAAACACTGGAAATTGTTGAAATACTAAACGATAGAAAAATTAAAGTTTTGGGATTGACCGATAGTTATAACTCACCTTTAGCAAAGAATGTATCGGATGTGTTAACGGTTAATTACGACATTGATACTTTTGTAGATTCTTTAACTGCACCAATGAGTTTAATCAACGCTTTAATTATCGCACTTAGCTTGGAAAATAAAAAAGTTCTGGAAAACAAGCTTAATGGTCTTGAAAATATTTGGGAAAAACAAAATATTTATTTAAAAAGCTGACGAAAGTCAGCTTTTTCATTTGACTATAATCTCATATATAGTTATTATTATTCTAGTAGAGTGAGGGTGAATTTATGAAAATAGCTATTGATGGGCCAGCTGGTTCGGGTAAAAGTACTATAGCAAAACAAATAGCAAAAAATTTAAATATTACATATATCGATACAGGAGCAATGTATAGGGCTATTACCTTATACTGTTTAAATAATAAGATATCTGAAAACAATCTAGAAATGATTGAAAATGCTTTAAAAAATATTGATTTGGAATTCATCAACAATGTAATTTTTATTAACAAAGTTGATGTGTCTTCAGAAATCAGATCACCTCTGGTGACCAATAATGTATCGAATTATGCAAAAATAGTTATCATCAGAGAATTTTTGCAAAAAAAACAAAAAATGATTGCAGAAAGTCAATCTATCATCATGGATGGTAGAGATATCGGCACTGTTGTATTAAAAGATGCAGACATTAAAATATTCTTGACTGCAAGTGTAGAAGAAAGAGCTAGAAGAAGACTTAAAGACTTATCTAACGAAGGATATGATGTAGATAAAAATCTTCTTACAGAAGAAATAAGAAGGAGAGATGAAATCGATTCTACCAGAACGCATTCTCCTTTAAAAAAGGCAAAAGACGCAATTGAAATCGATACATCCAATATGACTATCGAGGAAGTAATTTCAACTATTGAAGATATTATTAGGAGAGGTTGATTATGTACTATATTTATAAAAATATTGTAAAAATATTTTTCATTCTATTTTATAGAGTTCATGTTTACGGCTTGGAAAACTTATCAAAAAATGAAGCTCTGATAATTACGCCGAATCATTTCAGCAATTATGATCCTCTTGTAATTGGCTCGTTTTGTCCGCTCAAATTAAATACAATGGGAAAAAAGGAACTATTCAACAATAAAATTTTAGCTAATATTTTACACGCCATGGGAGTATTTCCAGTTGATCGAGATGGTAACGATATTGGTGCAATTAAAACATCTCTAAAAATATTGAAAGCAAATAAACCGTTGCTACTGTTTCCAGAAGGTACACGAAATACAATGAACCCCAAAATTCATCTTGAGGGAAAACCAGGTGTTTCGTTGATGGCAATTCGTTCAAAAGTCAAAATCATACCAGTTACAATCGATTCGAACTATAGATTATTTGGTAGAATCAATATTAAATATCATAAACCTTTGGAACTAGAAAAATACTACGGACAAAAACTATCAACTGAAGAATATACACGTATATCCAATGAAATTTTAGATTTAATATATGAAAAAGTGGAGCTTAAAAAATGAAAATATATATTGCAAAAGAAGCCGGATTTTGTTTTGGAGTGAATAAAGCCATCGAAACAGCATACTGCGAAAAACAGAAAACAACAGTGCCTATATACACATTAGGGCCTTTAATACACAACAATCAAGTCATAGATCGATTATCTAAAAACGAAATTGTTTCGGTAGACGATTTAGAAAGATTAAAACCTGGAGATACCGTTGTTATTAGAAGTCATGGAGTTTCAAAAGAAGTTTATGATTATGCAGAATCATTAAATTTAAATGTCGTCGATGCAACATGTCCCTATGTTAAAAAAGTTCATAATATTGTACAAAAACATTGTCAAAAGGGCAATCTAATCATAATTGTAGGAGATAAGAATCATCCTGAAATTATCGGAGTAAATGGATGGTGTTTAGATTATTCAATCATTGTCAGCCATCCAGATGATATCGAAAATATTCATTTTAATGGAAAAATTATTGTAATTGCACAAACAACACTTATGTATGATGTATATAAATCAATTCTAAACAAAATTTATGATAGATTTAAAGATGTTTTAGTGTATAATACTATATGTAGTGCAACTTCTGAGAGACAAAATTCCGCTGCTGATTTATCTAAAGATGTTGATTTTATGATAATCATCGGTGGCAAACACAGTTCAAACACAAAGAAATTATTAGAAATAAGTAAGATTAATTGTCCGAATTCCATTCATATTGAAACAAAAGAAGATTTGGTAATGAAAGAACTTAAAAAATATGATAAAATAGGTTTAACTGCTGGTGCGTCAACACCAGAATGGATAATAAACGAAGTTGTAGATAAATTGATAAATGAAGGTGAGGGAATACTAATGCATGATAATTCTGCTATGAGCGAATTAATGGAACAGTTTGATGAAACGTATAATGTTCCAAGGACTGGCAAGGTCGTATTTGGAAAAATTGTGATGATAGGTAAAGACGAATTAATCGTTAACATCGGCTACAAGGCAGATGGAATAATTCCTAGAAAAGAAATTTCAACGATTGAGTCTTTTGATTTAGATAAAGAATTTACTGTTGATCAAGAAATTGAAGCTGTTGTCGTTAAAAAAGACAATGGAGAAGGTAATGTTTTATTATCGATTTTACGTATTCAATCGAAAAAAGATTGGGAAGATTTAGAGAATGCGTACACTAACAAAGAAATTATCACTATTAGAATCGATAGGGTTGTAAAGGGCGGTTTAACTGCTTTTTATAAGCAAATCAAAGGGTTTGTACCTGCTTCTCATATCAATATGAGATTCGTGGATAATTTAAAAACATTTGAAGGCAAAGAAGTAGAAGTTGAAATAATTGAATTTAATAGAAAGAAAAACAAACTTGTTTTTTCTAGAAAAAATTTATTGAAAAAACAACACGAAGAAAACATGAACGAAGCATGGTCGAAAATTGAAATTGACAAAATAATGACTGGTGTTGTAAGAAGATTCACCGATTTTGGCGCATTTATCGATTTAGGTGGCATTGATGGTTTACTTCATGTATCTGAAATTTCATGGGGAAAAGTTAATAAGCCTCAAGATGTTTTAAAGAAGAATCAAGAAATTGAAGTTAAAATTTTAAATTTTAAAAGAGAAGATAATAAAGTGTCTTTAAGTATGAAGCAAATTACTACCAACCCTTGGGAAACAGTAGAAGAAAGATATTTACCTGAAGAAGAATACGATGGTAAAATTACTAGCTTGACTGATTTTGGTGCTTTTGTTGAATTGGAACCAGGTCTGGAAGGACTAGTTCATGTATCTCAAATCTCTGAGGAAAGAGTTGAAAAACCTACTGATGTTCTAGAAGTAGGGCAATCGATCAAGGTTAAAGTACTTGAGATTAATAAAGAAGAGAGCAGAATCAAATTATCAATGAAATAAATTGAAACAAAAAAACTATGGTTTATGCCATAGTTTTTTATTTACTCATCAATAAAGGACTGCAATTTAAACTGCAGTCCTTTATTTTTTTATTTTCTTCCCTAAGGTACTAGTATCATATTGTATACAAAATATATATAATTCAAATAAAAACTCTTTTAAAATATTAAAAGTTATATATAATATAGAAAGGGAATATAGGAGGCATATTATGCAAAATCAAATCAAATTAAATATAAACAATGATGAAGTATTGGAAAATCAATATTATATCAATGAAATCAGAAGAACTAATGATGATTTCTTTTTAACATTCAACGAGAAAAAGAAATTTCATATTATAACATATGGTTGTCAAATGAATGAACACGATTCAGAGAAATTAACTGCAATGCTGAAAAACATGGGTTATGAAGAAACCGACTCATATGAGACTGCAGATATTATAATATTCAACACATGTGCTGTAAGAGAAAATGCAGAACTTAGAGTCTACGGGAATCTTGGTCATATAAAACACATCAAAAAGACTAAAAAAGATTTGATTCTAGCTGTAAGTGGCTGTATGATGCAACAACCTCACATAGTAGAAGAAATCAAGAAAAAATATAAATATGTTGATTTAGTGTTTGGGACTCATAATGTTCATAATTTTCCCAAACTATTAAGTGCAGTTTATGAAGAAAACAAACAAATTGTTGAAGTTTGGAATTCAGAAGGTAGAATTCTTGAGGGAATGCCTTATGAAAGAAAACTTGGGTTGAAGGCATATGTAAACATCATGTATGGTTGTAATAATTTCTGTACTTATTGTATTGTTCCATATACAAGAGGTAGAGAGAGAAGTAGAGAAAAAGAGAACATTATTGCTGAAGTCAACAAATTGGCTCAAGACGGTGTCAAAGAAATCACTTTATTAGGACAAAATGTCAACTCGTATGGGACAACTTTTGAAGAGCCATATGATTTTGCAGATTTGCTTGAAGATATATCCAAGATAGACGGGATTGAGAGAATTCGCTTTATGACTTCTCATCCAAAAGATTTAAGCGATAAGCTTATATACATTATCAAAGATAATCCTAAAGTTTGTGAATATGTCCATTTACCGATACAATCTGGAAGCAACGCAGTTTTAAAAAGCATGAACAGAAAATATACTAGAGAAAACTATCTTGAAATAGTGAGAAAATTAAAAGAAAATATTCCTAATGTTTCACTTAGTACTGATATCATAATCGGTTTTCCAGGAGAAACGGAAGAAGATGTCGATGACACTATAGCACTTATCAAAGAAGTTGGCTATGATTCCGCTTTTACATTCATTTACTCCAAGCGAGAAGGTACGCCTGCAGCCCGTTTTGAACAACATATTCCAAATGATATTCAGCATGAGCGTTTTGAAAAAATGCTGAGTGTATTGAACAAAACAGTCATCGCAAGGAACAAAACCAGATTGGGAGAAGTATACGAAGTCTTAGTGGAAGATAGAGCGAAAAAAGATACCGATTTTTTAATTGGACGATCTAGAGAAAACTATTTGATTTTATTTAAAGGTTCAGATGATTTAATTGGAAAATTGGTTGATGTTAAAATCACAAGACCAAAAAACTTTTCACTTGAAGGTGAAATCATTAATACCCCTGTATTATAAGGGGTATTTTTGTTATAATTTTAAAAGATGGCAAAGAGGTGACTAA
>DAOURC010000038.1 GCA_030625285.1 Eubacteriales bacterium | reverse complement strand
AGAAATACAGAAACCAATTGCAAGACTACTCCGATTATAACTAAATACCAACCTTTTATGTTGAGATATTCAATGTTATCCATCCTTCTTCCTCTTAGGAAAGATATCACCAATCCCAAAATCATCGCTTCAATAAACATTTAACCCCTCCATCAATCATTATATAGGACGATTCTCATTTTCAGAATAAAACATATTTAAAAACAATAAAAAAAACACTCCAAAGCCAATCACTATATCTCCAATGCTGATAGATTTCGGAAAAAAATAAGGTGGCGGTATATCAATGATGTCCGCTAATATAATCCAAGTATCGTTGGCAGTATTCAATATCTTATGCCCAAATACATTTCCCAACTCTAAATACTTCACCGAATTATGATATCCTAATCTCATGGCTAAATGCATATCAACGGGCATGAATCCTTTGTTTATCTGAATAACAAAAAAATTAAGTAAACTTCCAAACGCAAGAAACTTCATCCCAAAGTATTTGATATTATAAATAAAAAACACCATCAACAATAGATATACCAACAATTGAATGTTATATGTATATGCAAAAATGCTTTCTCTTAGAGAAATGTTATCGCTATTGATCAAAACACCAGCTATATATTCAATAAAAAAAGCAATAAAAACTAAATAATAATTTTTTAGTTTTATCTTTTCTAAATTCTTCAATTTTCCGCCTAAGACTAGCCCTAAAACCAACGCAAAAACAATAGATTCAATCAGCATAAATAATAACACTTCCTTGATTCTTTTTAATGGACAATACAGCGTCTACAACTTTTGGAGAAAACTGTTTTTCTCTCTCCTCTACAAGTATTTCAATCGCCTTATCTTCAGAAAAAGCCTTTCTATACGCCCTATCAGTAGTCATCGCATCAAAAGCATCCGCAACAGACAGAACACAAGATTCTATAGGCATATCCTCTCCTTTGATATTATCCGGATAACCTTTTCCATCGTATCTTTCGTGATGTTGCTTGACATAAAGCCTAGCTTTATCAAGAAACTCAATGTCCTCAATGATTTTAGCACCAATACTTGGATGATTCTTTATTTCATCCATTTCTTCAGTAGAGAGTTTCCCTGGTTTAAGCAAAATATTATCGCTGATGCCTATCTTTCCCACATCATGCAAAAGACCAGCAGTTCTCAAAACCTCTAGTCTCGGTTCACTCATTTTCAGTTCTTTACCGATCATCACAGCATACTCGGCAACTCTGAAAGAGTGTCCTTTAGTATATTCGTCTTTTGCATCTATCGCTTTAGTCAAGGCTTTAATTGTCTCAAAATATATATTCTTCATATTCAAGTATAACTTGAATGAATACCTAGCTAAGAATAGTGGACCAAAGAATAGAAGCAGCCCGAACCAACCATAACTTGTATAAAACAAGAGCATCATGATGCCTAGCGGCGATAAAGTGAAAAAGCTCTTCAATGCCCAAAAATTCTTTAATATCATATCTTTTACACTCATTTTGCTGAGAATAGCAAAGAGTCCCATAAAAATAGTTGAGTTAATGAACAAGTAAGCTAATACAGTTACAATTAATGCAAAAACACCAAAGTTACTAATTCTTAAAGTATCGAATCTATCTATGTAGTGATAAATATTTCCACTGATAAAAGCAGTAACATAATAACTTGATGCATTAAATAATCTCTTAAATAATGAACTGTTGAAAATATGCCTATATGTACCATTTTCCTCAAAAATCGCAAAAATAAATCCAAAAAACATTATTAAAGAAGATTGAGTTGGTGGTAATAAAACAATCATCGTAAATGCAACTGAAAATCCTAGAGAAATATTACTAAAACTACTTGCTTCAACAGAAAACAATTCCGAAATCACAACCAATATAAAAAAAACCATTACTTCTTGATAGTTAATATTTTGGATAGATTTCCCAAAATTACTTATCAATAAAAACAATCCCAAAACAATAATACTATTAGTATATAATTTTGCATTTCTATTCATAAATTGCTCCTTCTATATAAAAGTTCGACGCCTAAATAAATCTTATTTCCAAACCCACTGAGATCCGCCAGCTAAAACTAGTGACATTAAAGACATTAATAAAACATATAATTTTTTCACAATTATGCCCTCCTATATAATTTCTCTGTCAATTCGCTAAGACAACAGGCATAACCGCTACGCTAAGTAAATTATTTTTTGGTACTGTTTTAATTACTTCTTTTCAATTCTTTTTTTCTTTTTTTAAAAATAGATTGGAGATTAAGTAGGCGTCAACCTTTTATAACATGTTCAATCTTCGGTTAACGGCATCTAAGGTAGCCTTAACCAAAGCTAAATCTCGATCATCTTCTACAACAGATGATCCTGACATAACCTCCTCTTGTTCAAAAATAGTAGATACTAAAACTACTACTACAGAATAGCTATGTCTGTCTATTACTTCAATTCCTTCGAGGAATATCATATCGTCAAAATTATATAACTTCTCTAGTGCATTTATTGTAGCTGAAACAAAAGAATAATCTTTTCTAGAAGATATGTTCTTATGCTTGGAAGTTCCAATCACTTCTTTATCTTCAAGGTTCAATTTTACTTCACAGATCAATTCATTGGACTCTACAATCTTTGATACCCGCTTGATTCTTACTCTCTTATTGTTAAAACTATCATCATTGAACTCTATTTGAGCGATGCTGATTACTTTATGATCAATTTCTATATCTAGCTCTGATGCCAATGCAGATTGAATATCTCTCGATATTTGTTTTGCATTTCGTGTTTTATCTGTCAATAAGTGTAATTCAACTATTTTTTCATCATCTATTACCGCTTTGGTAGATATGACACCTTGTATTTTCTTTACTAATTCTTCAATTTTTTTACTATCTAATTGATTACTCATATTATCCCCCACTCCACATAAACATTCATGCTATATTCATTTTAATTTAATTTATTAACAATTGAAAGTATTTTTGTGAAATTTATGAAAAAAGAAGTCAGAAATTCTGACTTCTTTAACTTATTTAATGATCATTATCAATTCTCTACTCTCTAACGAATCATCAACCGATACATAAATTTTTTCAACTATGCCACTTACTTTTGAAGTAACACTAGTTTCCATCTTCATTGCTTCAACTACGGCAACCTCTTGCCCTTCCTTCACTTTGTCTCCTTCCGACACTGAAAGCTTTATAAGTTTTCCAGGTATGGACGCTCCTATTTCATTAGGGTTGTCGTCACTCACATAAGTGGTGATTTTGCTGCTGAAACTATTTTTTTCTCTACTGGACTTATCTACTATCTTAATTTCACGTCTATTCCCGTTTACTTCAAATAATACTCTTCTACATGATTCTTCATCTAAATTGCCTATGGCGACTAATTTTATCTGCAAAATATGTTTATCCACATCAACTTCGCATGTTTCACCTTCATATAAACCATGGAAAAATATATCACTACCTAAAGTACTTAAATTGCCATATTCTTGTTTGTATTGTAGATACTCCTTAAATACTTTCGGATAAAGAGCATAACTTATCAAATCTTCAACAGTCGGCTTATAATTATATTTTTCCTCAAGAAATTTTTTATCAGCTTCAAAATCATGATCGGGTAGCAATTCTCCCGGTCTATCAGTTATCGGCTTGATGTCTTTAAGTACTAATTTCTGCAATTTCTCTGGGAATCCTCCTACCGGTTGTCCCATCATACCTTCAAAGAAAGCTATTACAGAATCTGGATAAGACAAATCTTTTCCTAATTCATAAATATTTTCAGGTGTCAGATTATTTTGAACCATGAAAATCGCCATGTCGCTGACAGCTTTTGACGATGGAGTTACTTTAATAATATCTCCAAACATTGTGTTGACAGATTTATACATCATTTTCACTTCATCGAATCTATGCTCTAATCCAAAACTCTCAACCTGCGGTTTTAAATTGGAATACTGTCCACCTGGTATTTCATACTCATATATTTCTGTTGAGGATGATTTCAAATCGGATTCGAATTTATAATACACCGGTCTGACATCTCTCCAGTAATCTGATAATTTTTGAATGTCCTTAGTATTGATTCCCGTATCTCTATCAGTGTTCTTTAAAGCCTCGACAATTGAGTTTAACGCTGGTTGACTAGTGAGACCCGACATGCTGTTAAAAGCCGTATCAACAATATCTACGCCCGCTTCTGCAGCCATCAATAAAGTAGCAACACCATTACCACTTGTATCATGAGTATGATAATGAATCGGAATGCTTATTTCTTCTTTTAACGCTTTAACCAATTTGTGTGCTGCATATGGCTTAAGCAGCGCCGCCATATCTTTAATTCCTAAAATATGCGCTCCTCTGTTTTCAAGTTTCTTCGCCAAATTTATATAATATTGCAACGAATATTTATCTCTGTACTCATCTAAAATGTCTCCAGTATAACAAATGCTCGCCTCTGCAACCTTGCCTTGCTTGATTACTTCATCGATAGCGACTTCCATGCCTTTTACCCAGTTTAGCGAATCAAAGATTCTGTATACATCTATGCCTTTTTTTGCAGATTCTCTTATCAGCTCTCTAATCACGTTATCAGGATAATTCTTATAACCAACTCCATTTGAACCTCTGATCAACATCTGCAACAAGATATTCGGCATTTTCTCTCTAATCAATTCAAGACGCTCCCACGGAGATTCCTTCAAAAATCTATATGCGACATCAAATGTTGCGCCACCCCACATCTCAACAGAAAACAAATCCTTGGCTAAAACGGATGTCGCTTTAGATATTCTTACCATGTCTCTTGTTCTAACGCGAGTCGCCATAAGAGACTGATGCGCATCTCGCATGGTAGTATCTGTTAATAAAAGCTTCTTTTGATCTTTTATCCAATCAACTAATCCATCAACACCTTTATCCTCTAAAATATTTTTCGTTCCATATTCATTATTTCTTTTAACTTTCGGAACTACAGGTACATCAAATTGTCTCTTGACTCCACTTGTTTCATTTATGACAATGTTTCCGATATGTTTCAAAACATGTAATTCTTCATCTGTTTTAGCTTCGATATCAAATAATTCACTATTACTTTCAATAAAACTTGTATTACATAATCCATTTATAAATATTTCATGGTTTAAAACATTTATCAAGAAAGGTATATTCGTCTTAACTCCAGAAATCGCCATCTCTTTAATCGCTCGTTTTGCTTTTGCAATTGTATCTTCAAAACTTAAACTCCATGAAGTCACCTTAACCAACAAACTATCATAGTACGGACTAATTATCGCTCCAGTGAAGGCATTTCCACCATCAAGTCTAATTCCAAAACCTGATCCACTTCTATAAACATCAATCTTTCCTGTATCAGGTGCAAAATTTCTACTTGGATCTTCAGTTGTTATTCGGCACTGAATAGCAAAACCTCTCGGTTTGACATCTTCTTGACTCCTGATATTGATTTTATTGGAATCAAGGGAATATCCTTCGGCAATTAAAATTTGGGCTTGAACAATATCGATTCCAGTTACCATCTCTGTAACCGTGTGTTCAACCTGTATTCTAGGGTTCATTTCTATAAAGTAATGATTCCCGCTTTTATCAACTAAAAATTCAGCAGTTCCAGCATTGAAATACCCGGCTTTGTTTGCAATCTTAACCGCGTCTTCACAGATTTTTTCTCTCAACTTCGCACTTATACCAATAGCTGGTGTGAATTCTATGATCTTTTGATGTCTTCTTTGAATGGAACAATCCCTCTCATAAAGATGAACAACGTTTCCTTGTTTATCACCAAGAATCTGAACTTCTATATGCTTCGGTTCTTCAATATACTTTTCAAGAAAAATATCATCTATTCCAAAAGCTTTTTTTGCTTCACTTTTAGCACTTCTAAATTCAGATTGGATTTCTTTAGAAGATCTTACAATTCTCATTCCTCTACCACCACCGCCGGCAGTAGCCTTTAGAATAACAGGATATCCTATATCTTCGGCAATCTTCCGAGCTTCCTCAGCAGATATCAATGCTCTTTCATTTCCTTCAACAACCGAAACGTCGGCAGCCTTTGCAATCAATTTCGACTTGATCTTATCTCCTAAATTTTCAATAGCTTGATAATTAGGTCCAATAAAAGCTATTCCTACATCTTCACATTTTTTGGCAAATTCAGCATTTTCCGCTAAAAATCCATATCCAGGATGAATTGCATCTACACCCTTTTTTTGAGCTATTTTGATTATCTCCTCGATATTCAAATATGTTTCAACAGGTCCTTTGTTTTTCCCGATTAAATATGATTCATCTGCTTTCATTCTGAAAAGGGAATTTTTGTCTTCTTCAGAATAAATCGCAACAGATCTTATCCCTAATTCTTGAGCAGCACGAAATATCCTTATAGCGATTTCTCCTCTATTTGCAACGAGGATTCTTTTAAATTTTTTCATAGTTTACTCCTTTTTTTAAAAAAGTTAATTATAAATATTAGCATTACTATAGCAGATGAGCCCATCTCTTTCAATGGTATTGTTACAAAATCGTA
>DAOURC010000195.1 GCA_030625285.1 Eubacteriales bacterium | reverse complement strand
GAAAGAGTTCAAATTTTCGAAGGACTAGTTATCAAGAAACAAAATGGTGGTGTTTCTGAAAACTTTACTGTAAGAAAAATTTCTTCAGGAGTCGGTGCAGAAAAAACTATGCCGCTTCATTCTCCAAAAATCGAGAAGGTTGAAGTTGTTAGAAAAGGTAAGGTAAGAAGAGCTAAACTTTATTATATTAGAGATAGAGTTGGTAAATCAGCAAAAGTTAAAGAACGTAGATAATGCAAACTGGCAAATTGCCAGTTTGTTTACTTTTTGTTTTAAGTTATAATAGAGTTGTAGATAGGCGGTGATATGATGACTATAAATTGGTATCCTGGTCATATGAAAAAAACTAAAGAATTGATTCAAGAAAATTTGAAACTGATAGATGTAGTGGTTGAATTGCTTGATGCTAGAATTCCGGTAAGTAGTAAAAATCCTCAAATCGATGATTTGCTTAAAGGAAAATTAAAAATTGTTGTTTTTAATAAGTTCGATTTAGCGGATCCCGATATTTTGGAGAGTTGGATTAATTACTACAAGAGTAAAGGTATTAAATCAATTCCGATAAATTGTTTAACGGGCGAGGGTGTAAATAGACTTGTTCATGAAATCAAGGTAACTGCTGCTCCGATTATTGATAAGTTGAAAGACAAGGGTATGAAAGAGAGATCTATCAGAGTTATGATAGTTGGAATACCTAATGTTGGCAAGTCTTCATTAATCAATAAATTAGCGGGTAAAAAAACCGCTAAAATTGGAAATAAACCTGGGGTTACTAGAGGTAAACAATGGATTAGAATTAGAAAAGGTTTAGAATTGTTCGATACACCAGGAATTCTATGGCCTAAGATCGATAGTGCAGAAGTAGGGAAAAATCTAGCATACGTAGGTTCAATCAGAGATGAAATATTAGATATAGAAGAGATAGCGTTGTCTTTTGTCGATTTTGTGATGAAGAATTATCCTGATAATTTAATTCGGAGATATGATGTCGCCGTAGATGACAAAGAACCGATTGAAGTACTTGACGATATCGCTAGAAGAAGAGGTTGTTTAACAAAGGGCAGTGAAATAGATTATTATAAGGTAAGTAATATCTTGCTTGATGAATATCGCAATGGAAAAATCGGAAAGATATCTTTGGAGTGGCCTGATGTTGAGTAATATATCTTTGAAAGATATTAAAAAGATGGTAAGTGAAACAGATGATATTGAAGAAATGATTCTTTCGTTAGAAAAAGATCAAAGAAAATCTGTAATAAAACTGGCCGATCAATTAAGGAAAAAAGTTGATAAAAAAAATGATTTGATAAATAAATTCAAAACCATGAATAGTTATGAAGAAATCGAGAAAAATAAAGGGAATTTTATTATTGTGGGAATCGATGAAGCGGGGAGAGGTCCTTTAGCTGGTCCTGTTGTTGCTGCAGCGGTGATTTTACCTGAGAATGAAATGATATTAGGACTCGATGATTCTAAAAAATTGTCCGAAAATAAAAGAAACGAATTGTTTCAAGTAATCCAGGATAAGGCATTGGCGGTCGGTGTTGGTATTGTTGATCAAAATAAAATCGATGAAATCAATATTCTTAATGCTGCCAAAGCAGCGATGATAATAGCGGTTGGTAAAATTGATTATAAACCCGATGTATTGCTTGTTGACGCGGTTAAATTAGATATGCCGATAGAACAGGTGAATTTGATCAAAGGGGATCAAAAAAGCAATTCGATAGCTGCGGCTTCTATAATAGCTAAAGTTACAAGAGATAAAATCATGCGGGAAATGAGTGAAACATATCCAGGATATGGTTTTGAAAAACACAAAGGGTATGGTACGAAAACCCATTATGAAGCTATTGAGAATTTCGGATTTACTCCGATTCATAGAAAAACATTTTTGAAAAATATAAAAGGTTGGTGAAAATATTGGAATATAGAAAGAAAAGATCTTCTCTTATGATGGAGAATTTAGGAATAGCTTTTATGCTGGCTTTTGCATTATATCCATCCAATTGGCTTTTTAGAGGCATAGTGATATTTTTGATTTTTCTTCTAGTTAAAGATCAGATAGTCAATAGGAATTATCATATCAAAACAGATGAAAAAGGATTTTATGAGATCAAGGGAAAAAAAGAAATATTTATGCCGTATGATGAAATTGAGTTTATTACAATCAGTAGAAAATATAAAAAATATATTGCTGTAGGAAATGCCAAGAAGCTCTTTCTTATCAGAAATTCAATGGATAACAGAAAGCAATTAGTTCAATATATATTGTTGAAATCCAAGAAGAATAAAGGTATATATATAGATGAAAATGTTAAACTGGTATTGGATAAATATTAAAATGTTTTGGAATGTTTACAAAATAAATACAAATCAATCATCCTTTATGAAATAATTATAAGGGGTGTTTTTTTGAATAAGATTTATTCTAATGATTTACCGAAAAGACTTAAAAATATCAGCGATTCACCTAATAAACTTTATGTCTACGGTAATAAGGAATTAATGTATAGCGATAAAATAATTGGTGTGGTCGGATCTAGATACCCAAGTAACGACGGTAAGATAAATGCCGATAAATTCGCTATGGAACTCGCTTATGA
>DAOURC010000030.1 GCA_030625285.1 Eubacteriales bacterium | reverse complement strand
CATCCTGTAAAAAATCTCGTGTAATATCTATTGGCAAATCGTCTCCGCATGCCAATAAGGATTCTGAAATTATTTTCAAAGATGTCAATGGCGTTCTAAGTTCATGAGAAACATTTGCTACAAATTTCGCACGTTGCTCATCCACTTGATACAACCTTGTACTCATTAAATTAAACGCATTACCCAATTTACTCATTTCATCAGTACTGCTAATTTTTATTTTTTTACTGAAATCCCCCATAGTGATCGACCTGACAGCTTCTGTCATTTTTTCTACAGGAGTTGATAGAACATCTGAAATAATGAAACTTACAAAGACAGTTATAAGCAACCCAAAAACAGATATTAAACCGACTTTGTTCATTGTAGAATCAATACTGTCAAAAATACTGTCGGCATTTTTTGAAATAAATATTGCTCCTAATACATTAGAATCTTTATTCGTAATGGGAACGCTGACATACATCGTTTCCCCTACATCTTCGATATTATAAAGATTGGCTTCGCTAGCGCCGGTTAAAGCAATATCTATTTCTTTGAAATTGCTTATAACAAATCCTTTTAGAAGATCATGAGAATCAATAAGAACTTTTTTCTCTTTATTTAAAATCAGTATTCTGGAATCGAGTTTTAAACTAGTTTCTTTAACATACTTGGATACATAATCAAATACAGCCTCTTTTTCCAGGTTGTCGTAGTCTTTTGATATCTGAGTTGTTAAAATACTTCCTTGAGTCAACAAGTTTATCTTAAATTCATCGACATAATCGTTAAATAAAGATTGATAAAAAATATTTAACATCATAAAGATTAAAATCAACAACAATAATAAATAGGTGGAAACGAGTTTCCACCTAATGCTGACAAATTTTCTACTGCTCCCTAAAATAGTAGCCAACTCCCCATTTCGTCACTATATATTCAGGATTTGAAGAATCGCTCTCTACTTTTTCTCTTAATCTTCTAACATGAACATCAACAGTACGAACATCTCCAAAATACTCATATCCCCAAATAATCTCTAGTAATTCTTCTCTTGAAAACACTTTATTTTTGTTTATTATAAGCAAAAGCAACAAATCGAATTCTTTGGCAGTGAGATTAATCTCTTCCCCTCTAACTGTTACTTTTCGACCCAAAGTATTAATTACAAAATCGTCTGTTATAATTTCAGGTGTTTTATGAATTTCATCAACATGAACCCTTCTTAAAACAGCTTTTACTCTTGCTTTCAATTCAAGAATATTAAATGGTTTAGTTAAATAGTCGTCGGCTCCAGCTTCAAGGCCATCTATTTTTGAATCATCATCACCTTTTGCTGTCAACATGATTATTGGAACATTCGATGTTTCTCTTATTTTCCTACAAACCTCTATGCCGTCCATTTTAGGCAACATCACATCTAAAATTATAAGGTCATATTCATTGCTACTCATTTTATTAATGGCATCTTCTCCATCTATGGCAGTTTCTACTTTATACTTTTCCTGTTCTAAGCTAAATTTAAGTCCTTTTAGTAAAATTTGTTCATCGTCAACAATAAGTAATTTTTCCATGTTACACTCCCTTAATAAAGTATTCTATAATCTTCAACCCTCTTGGTTAGTTTAACATCATCAAAGTGTTCTAAAAGCGGAACGGAATACTTTCTAGAAATATCCATTAAATCTTTTAAATCCTTTACCTTGATAAGCTTATTTTCCTGTATATATAATATTATATCTTTTTTAGCTGATAAGTAAAAATTTTTTTCAAAAATCATATCACTATTTATTTTAACCAATAATCCTTCGTTTATTAAAATATTTATAAGCTCATACTCTTTTTTAGAATACTGAGCTTGCAACTGTTTGATTGTCGGTGGTTTGAACTCAGATTTTTTGAACATTTTTAATATCTCATCTTTTTTAATCATTTGTTCCTTTGATAATTTAATTTGAAAACTTTTTAATGAAATTATTCCATTATCGCTTTTTACAATGCCATTTTCAACAAAATAATTCATCAAAGCATCGAATTGACTCTTTTTGATGTTTTTCAAAAATTTGCTTCTAATTTCCTCTTGATTGACACCGCTTTTTAAAGGATTTTCATCATGATATTTATTTAGAAATATTACAATTTCCTCAATGAGTTTATTGATTTTCTCCACATGAGAATAATTATTTTTTACAAGTTGTAAAATCGTATTCTCAGATACTAATTTTACCATTCCTTCATTTATTATCAATTCACTCTCACTGATCTGTTTCATGATATCATCTAGCGATACAAATAAATTCTTTTCTTTTTCAATCATAGATATAATCAATTCGTCAATCGAACCTTTCTCTATTAAAAACATGGATTCAATTACATCAGAATTATATCTTTTATGTTTTGTAGCCTTTGAATCTAAAATTATTCCTCCCCCGATAGTTTCCATTGGGGAATAGAATCTTAGCACGAACCTATCTCCATGTTTGCACGCAGTAGGTTTCTCAAGGCGAAACTGTGCAAAGGCTTCTTCTCCCGGAGTTATCTTTTCCCTATCTAGTAATATCAATCTCGCTATCACTTCTTGTGTACCATGATAGAATTTCACTCTAGAACCATGACGGAGCTCGCGTTTCGAATGCTCTAGCAGTTTAATACTGACATCGATTATATGAGTCGTTGTCAAACTATCAGGTTTAGCGAGAACATCTCCTCTTTTAATGTCTTCTTTTTTAATATTTGTAAGATTGATTGCAGTTCTTTGCCCCGCAAAAGCTTTATCCGAATCGATTCCATGTACTTGAATGCTTCTTGCTTTCGTTTTAACATTCTCGGGATAGATTTCGATTTCATCGTCTACAAATATTGTTCCTTCCAACAAAGTTCCTGTAATTACAGTTCCATGGCCTTTCATGGTAAAAACACGGTCGACATTGAGTCTAAAAGGAGCTTGATCGTTATGCTCTTTAATAGAAAAGGTTTCTTTGTCTATGGTATCCGCCAACAAATCCAGATTCATTCCTGTAATGGCAGACACCGGTATAATCGGACTGTTTTCAAATGCAGTCCCTTCTATGTATTCTAGTACATCATCTGTAACAAGTTCTAGCATTTCTTCATCGACCATATCGGCCTTTGTCAATACAATGATTCCCTTTTCAACACCCAAAACATTGAGTATGTCAAAATGCTCAACAGTCTGAGGCATGATACCCTCATCCGCCGCGACGATAAATAGCACCAAATCTATTCCACTTACTCCTGCAAGCATATTTTTTATAAACTTTTCATGGCCTGGAACATCGACTATCCCAGCTCTTCTTCCACTCGGAAGGTCAAAGTATGCAAAGCCTAGTTCTATAGTAATTCCGCGTTTTTTTTCTTCTTTCAGCCTATCAGTTTCTATGCCGGTTAAAGCCTTTATTAAAGTTGTTTTGCCGTGATCAATATGACCGGCAGTTCCAATTATTACATTCGCCATAATTTCACTCCATTATATTTTTAATTGATGATGCAATATACTCGAAATCTTCATCTTGCAAGGTTCTGACATCTAGCAGTATTTTATTCTCACTTATTCTTGCGATAATCGGCACTTCTAGATTTCTGAGTCTTGATGCAAATTGACTTGCAGAAAGCTTGCTTGAATTTATTTCAATCAACGCTGACGGAATCACATCGAGTGGAAAAGTACCTCCGCCGACTTGTGATTCTCCTTTTATTATTTTAATATTTGAATTCTCAGCGTCAAAATAATTCAACAATTTATTCGCTCTCTCATTAACACCATCATAAGTTTCAGTAATCATCCTTAATGTCGGTATTTTTTCGATGGCTTTTTCTTCATCAAAATAATATCTTAAAGTCGCCTCTAGTGCAGATATTGTCATCTTGCCAACTCTTAAAGCCCGAATTAGTTGATTACTCTTAATCGCATCGATATATTTTTTCTTTCCTACAATGATTCCCGCTTGAGGTCCACCTAAAAGCTTATCCCCACTAAAAGTTATAATATCAATTCCTTTTTCCACCTGCTCTAGTACAGTCGTTTCCACTGAAAGACCGTATTTTGATAAATCAATAAGTGTACCGCTTCCTAAATCCAAAACAACTGGGATGTTTTTTTCTTTTCCAAGTGCAACTAGATCTTCCACTGGAACTTCTTTTGTAAATCCAAGAATTTTATAATTGCTCGTATGAACCTTTAGAATTGCTCCAGTATTGTCATTTATATTGTTTTCAAAGTCTTTTAAATGAGTTTTATTTGTAGTACCTATCTCTATTAATGTGCCTCCACTGATTTTCATTACTTCAGGAACTCTGAACGATCCCCCGATTTCAACCAACTCTCCTCTTGAAACAACGGCCTCTTTATCTTTTGCGATTGTATTTAGAACAAGCATGACAGCGGCGGCGTTGTTGTTCACGACCAATGCTCCTTCAGCTCCAGTCAACTCCATTAAAACTTTCTCGATATGTGTATACCTAAGTCCTCTTTTTCCCAATTCTATATCGTATTCCAGATTAGAATATCCGTTGTTTATACTTGCTGTATGCTGACTGGTTTCATAATTTATAATGGATCTACCTAAATTTGTATGTATAATCACACCCGTGCCGTTTATCACTCTTTTTAAACTAAAAGATAAATAATCAGTCACCTTATTATTTATAGTATCAATAATTACTTTCTCATCAACCGCTTCAGTCAATGATTCATCAAGAATATTCTTTCTAATCTCATCTAGAGTTTCATTTATCATCTTTAAAATGATTTTACGAGGATACTCATCTATCATTTTTTGTATTTCATCATTATTGATTAAATAATCCACCTTCGGTAATTGTCTAAGCAGTGTTTTTTTCATTTATATCCCTCACTTCTCTTAAAACATTATAGCACAAAATCAAATAGCCCACTCCTTTATTCAAGGTGCGGGCATTTTCTCGTTTGTCTTATTCCAATACATTTCTTAAAGTATTAATTATTGCAATAAATTCTATATCTTTAGCATAAGGATACTTTTCTTTATATGAATTCCATATTTTCACAACATCTTCACTCTCTGAAATATCTTTTAAATGTTTTTTTCTGTTTTCAATATATATCGTAGTACCTCTTTCTTCTGCCTTTTTCCATATGGCTTCTTTAATATCTGTCATATTTAAATCATCTTTTCTTAAAGTCAAAAGTATATACAAATCGTAAAGATTTTGACTGATTAGTTATTGCCGCTTTTATTGCAGTAAAAGTATCAATTGTATGTTTGTTGGCGGTTCCAACATAAGACATAATTGTTGCAAATGCATCTGCACCAGATTTAGTTCTAAAACAACCAGAAACCTTTTGTTTTACTTTTACCATTCTTACATCACGTTCAGCTTGATTATTATCAAAAGGTATATTGAAGTCATTTATAAATAGACAGACTTCACCCTTGTATTGAACAAATCGATCAATCAAAGCTCTTGTTTTTCCTTTTTTAGGGTGCCCACGTTTCCCATGTGGTTTAGGTTCTATAGGATTATTCAAAATAGCTTCAGCTAAGATATCATCGAATTTAGTAGCAATCTCATGCCCCTTTCCTTTATGTCCCTTTTAAGCACCAGGTGTTTTACCTGAAGCTTTTCTCAAACTTTTAGATTTTAGTTTATTAAAAGCATCGCTAGAAGGCGGTTTAGAACTTTTTTGACTATTTTTGTTTAATTGCTCTTCTTGAAATTTAATCTTTTCTTTAAGCGTATCATTAATCGCAGTTTGAGCAGCTAAAGTAGTAGTGAGATCAATTATTATGGATGTTAAAAAATCAATTTCATCTAGTAGTTTTTCAATGGTTCGGAGTGGTTTGGAACAACCTTTTCACGAGTGGTTTTCAATTGAAGTATAAACTTGAAACACTAAAAAATGTTATGGGAAATTAGTCGAAGTTCGATGATTTGATTGAATAGTTACAACTATTCAATTAAAACTTCGCTTCCTTCAATTGTCACAGAGCCATAGATTTCATCTGAAGTAAAGTTAACAATGAAGTTTGTGTTTCTTAACGCATTTATAAACTCTTCTTCGGAGCCAAGTAAAAAATCAGTCTCCAAATAAGTGTCGAGGCCAAACAAATCTTCATTGATTTCAAACCCATTTGGACCTGAATCGAAGTTTCTACGAAAATCAAAAACTAGTCTATCGGCTAATTCACCGTCCATCTCAACCTTAACAAAACAATTCTCATATGATTCATTTAAATCAATCAAGTCGAACCTAATTTCTATACCTGATCTATAGTAACATTCTGATAAACCACTGTTGAATGAAGCTACTTCAACATTGAACTTATCACTTAGTTCAACTTTATCCGCTTCCGATTGGTTGTTCATGTCCATATTTAATGACAAGTAGGTAAACAGGGCTACAAGCAATACAATAAAAACAATGACCACCGTTTTGATTTTAATAGAATACTTCATATTCATCGAAGTAGTTATTAGTCCATAAGTAATAAGCCCTGTCTCTTATATAACTATCACTAGTGTAGTGTGATTGATTCACATACTCTGTATTCTTTCTTCCCTTGTCAACAGTAGCAGTTTTTGTTTCGCCACGATATACAAATGATCCTAATTCATGACCATATATAAATCTTTTCTCAGTTTCAAATTTAGTGTCCCATGTACCGTCATAGTCCACGACTTGACCTAATTTGCTAATGTATCCATACGAATAAAATGTTATTGCACTACCTGCTGCATATCTTTCTACATCTGAAGATGAGATACCATATTTTACATTAGCAACTTCTAAAATTATTGAACCAACAGTGCCAATATAGTTGCCGGCAGCATACATTGCAACTCCCCAAATTGTATTAACTACAGGATTAGACTTTTCCATATCTTGATAAAGCGTTCCTGAAACAAACTCAGATGTTGCTACAACCCTCTTAGTACCAACTGCCGCTACAGCTCCCTTAGGTGTAATCATTCCCATTTCTTCATTTAGTTCAAAAACAACTGGTCCTTCGTAAAGAGTATAATCAGTTTTGTGCTTTTCATACTTTTCTTTCTGCTTCTCTGTTATCTTTTTTTCAACGATAACTCGCTTTACAAATTTATCTTCTGAACTTACAGAAGCGAAAGCAAAAGATATATTAAAAGCCAAAAGCAGTGCCACCGTTAGTGATAAAAATCTCTTCATAAATATCATCCCTTCAATGAAATAATTTAACTATAATTGCAATACCAATTTCACACCGTAGCTACATCATTATCATATCCAAACTATTTACGTATTCAATACTTATTGCCTATTCCGCAGAGTTAATGTACTATTCCGCTTATACTACGAATAATCACTGAACAAAAAATGATAATATCAACAGATTATTATAAGTCGTTAATTTTTCCCCCGACTTCTTTTAAATAACTTCTTCCTACCGGCAATATTACATCCGCTTCGGTCAACTTCAATCTTTGCTTGCACAGCTCCACAATTTCTATATATTGCATGTTTACAATAATCGACTGATGAATCTGTATAAAATTTTCTGGTAATGATTTCTTGAATTTCTTCAATGCTATATGCCTATATTTAATTGTTTCTTTTCTTGTTGTTATGACAATTATTCGGT
>DAOURC010000154.1 GCA_030625285.1 Eubacteriales bacterium | reverse complement strand
AGCAACAATCTTTCAAGTATAGCCCTATATACTGTTTGCCGGCAAAATTTGATCGCCTAGACATTATGAGAAAATTTATTCTCGCGTAAAACAAATTCGTTTTTTCACATGACGCTTATTCAAATTCTACTTTCTTTTATTGTCGTAACTATTCAGTAACAGTTTTGAGCAACTCCATTTCTTGACCAGTCAAAGCAACTTTTATTGCATTGTATGAATCAACGCCGTTCTTGGTCATAGTTCCAATATAGGACATGATTCTTACAAAATGGTCGGCACCTTCCTTTACTCTGAAAGTACCTGATACTTTTTGTTTGACTTTAATCATCCTGATATCACGCTCCGCTTGATTGTTGTCAAATGGGACTTTGAAATCATTGATAAATAGACAAACTTCACCCTTGTATGTTGCAAACCGTTCGATTAAAGATCTTATTTTACCTTTTTTCTGACGACCACGTTTGCCTTTGGGTTTATCCTGTATCGGATTCGCCTTAAGAGCTTCTCCTATGATGCCATCGTATTTTAGGTCAAAATACTTCAGGTAAAATGGAATCATTTTCAGAATATTCATTGTCAGCAAGGTTATCCTTAAGATGCTTCATCTGCAACAGCAGTTTGATCATCTTGTCGGCCCAATACTGTTTAGAATGATTCTCTGCGATGCCTGTAAGTTCTCTGAGCAGATGAGCATTACACATACCATGTTTTATATGGTCATGTCTAAAGTATGGTTCCTAAAAGTCATGAATGGCAATACCATTAAAACTAGGTAAGATATCGCTTGAATTCATTCCATCCAAGCCGCGTTTTCTTTCCACCGTTAAGTATGTGAATCGGTCATTAGAAGAACTATGCACCCAATGGAGCTTTTTATCTACACGGAGGCCTGTTTCATCGAAATGAACGACATCCAGCGATCTGACTTTGCCTTGAATATAGTTAACGGCACCTTCAAGTTTTTGGCTCGCATCGACAAATATAGAATGAATTATGCCTGTACTGATGGGAATATTGAATACGGCACTCAAGATATCATGTGTTCGTTTTATTCCAATCATACCAGCAGTGTTGAGTGTAATAGCTAAAGCCTTCAAATTGTTACCAAGTAGCGCAGAAAGGCCCCTCGCTTTAGCCGAGGCCACTGAAAAACGGGCTATTATTTCAAATCGCATATAATAAAAATAAAATCACAACATATTTGAGTGAAAGAACATAATATGTTGTGATTTTTGCATGTTAATTAATAATTTATATCTTTTACATTTGATAATCGATTTAAAATAGTAGTGAATTTTATATTTTTACCATTTACTTGCTTTTCAATTTCATTATCCTTTTCATATTCACAGCGAATATTGTTAATGCACCTTGCATTTGCATGCCAATTAAACCTGATGCAATTGCAACATCATAGCCATGTTGGTGTTTTATTTCGCTATTTTTAGCTTCTATTTTATAACGCTCTTTTGCTCTTTCTTTAAAATAATCCGTTTCTTGAAATGGCTCTTTCTTATATTGTGTGGATTTGATGCTGGATATTTCTTCTAATTATGTAAATTCAGTCACACCTAAGCAAACGCAATTGGTAAATTAAATTGCAAGTCAGCGCATACCAAATAGACCATACTTATGAAATGTTTGATTGTTCCGTAACCGCGCGCTCTTCGCTTAACTGATTGAACGATACTATTGATACCTTCTAGAACTCCATTTGTAATTCTAGAAGTTGTATATCTTAATACACCATCCCAATGCCGCTTAACAAAATATGCAGCATCTATCATAGGTTTTAATTTGCTGTGAGTAGCCCAATAAAACCACTTTTTAAGATGAACTGCGGCTGCTTCATAATCTGTAATTTCATAAAATTCTTGTAGACTTAATTTGATATTATATGCTCTCAGTGTTTTAATCTTTGATTTTGATAGTGAGGTCATTTGTTCGGATTGCTTAACTGTCAAGTTTTCAGGGTTTTTCAGCCAAAGATAGCGAGTGCCTTTTAAAAGATCACTCTCTCGTGATTCTTCGCGTCTAACTTGATCAACTAATTCATTAATTCTCTTTATTACATGAAACTTATCAAATGTGATATTTGCATTAGGGAAATTAGTCTTAGCACCACTGATAAAGGCTGGAGACATATCACAACTTATATTTTTTATAGATGAGACTGTACCATCATGTTTTTCAAGTGTATTCTTAAAAGATTTAATCGTTGATGCATCTTTTCCTTCTGTTGCAAACAGTACTTTTGATTCATCCAAATCAACAAAAAGTGTTATGTAGTTATGGCAACGTTTGCTTGAAGTTTCATCTACGCCAATATTCGTTACATTGCTGAAATCAATTGATTCGTAAGCTACTGCTACGTAGTGGTCAATAATTCGCCATAATCGGTCACTATAAATGCCAATCATATTTGCAACTGCATTTACAGGCATACTTCGAACTAACATCATAACAAAAGCTTCAAACAACAATGTAAATCCAGACCCTTCACGTGTCCAAGGCACATCAATTTGTTTTACACCGTGGTCAATGCAATTACATCTTGGAATCTTACAATGAATGAAGGCTTTGTATTGAAAGAAGTTAAGATGTCGCCAAGTTCGATCTTTAGAATCGTGAACTGTACATTCTTTGCCACAAACAGGACAATTTACTTTGCTTCTTTTTGTTCTAGCGATGTAAATATCCAGTCGGTTTTCTGCAATATCAAATGATACATCTGTTACTGTCCATGGTTTCTGTAATCCTAGTGCGCTTGTAAATAAATCTATTTGATTAAACATTATTATTCCTCCAATTCATAAGTAAATCACTCATGAAAAAGTATATCATAATTGGAAATTAAAATGTATAATCTTAACTTAGTTAAAAGTTAAATCCACACAATATGAGAAAGAGCCCTTGAAATGCTAGTTGTTCTTTATGTAAATTAGATTTTATCGTTATAGAATATGATTTCGTTTTAGCTCCTTCTTTATAACAACCATCACGGTTAGCACATTTTTTACATTTTTCTACATCAAAATAATATACTATTCTATCATTCTTACCTATATTTTTTCTTTCGTTTTTAATTTTTTCAATTGCTAAATGACCCGCCGGACAAACAAACATATCTGCATCTTTGTTGAATTCAAATTCATCTTCTTTTTTCCTGTTTCCTTGTGAAATTACAGGGTTTAATTTTGATATTAATCGAATATTATTTTCCACTGTAAATTTGATATTATCTTTACCCGAGTATGCTGCATCCGCTAAAATTTCTTCGATTTCCATACCTGCAGATTTACTCTTTTCTACCAACGTCTCTAATTGATTGCCGTCTGCTTTTTCACCTGTTGTTACAACAGCTCCAGTGATAATACGTTCTTCACTCAT
>DAOURC010000034.1 GCA_030625285.1 Eubacteriales bacterium | reverse complement strand
CGCTCCACCCCACATTTCAAGGGAATGGTAACCTACTTTGTCCAATTGATTCAATATCGGAATCATTTCTTCTGTAGTCAGTCTTGTAGCAATTAAAGACTGATGTGCATCTCTAAGTACAGTTTCAGTGATTTTAACCGCTGTCATCATATACCTCCTGTATAACTTATTCACATTAATTATACAATATTTTAAAAAACAATTTAACGAAAACAGTAAAAAAAAATAAACCCGAAGGTTTATTTTCCCATATATGCCAATGCTTTTTCTAATACTTTTTCAGTTGTCATTCCAAAATATTCAAACAGGTCTGTATCCTTACCAGATTCTCCGAATCTATCGATACCGATTGCAAGACCTTTTAATCCTACATACTTATACCATCCCATAGTTGTAAGAGCTTCGATTGAAATCCTATTCTCCACATCAGAAGGCAATACTTGCTGCTTATATTCATCCGGTTGCTCTTCAAAATGTCTAAAGCTCATCATACTGACAACTCTAGCATCGATATCTTGATCTGCTAACTTCTTTGCAGTTTCTACAGCAAGTTGCACTTCAGAACCAGAAGCCATTAAAATCAAATCCGGTTTTTCTTTTTTCTCTTTAACAAGAGTATAAGCACCATAATGAGCGGCTTTTGTAACGCCCTCTTGAGAAGGCAAGTTTTGTCTAGTTAAAATCAATGCACTTGGTCCATCGTTTTTAAGAGCCTCGACCCAAGCAATCGCTGTTTCTTTTCCATCTGCCGGTCTAAATACCTTTAGATTTGGAATGCTTCTAAGCATTGCAACCTGCTCAATAGGTTGATGAGTCGGTCCATCTTCTCCAACACCAATGCTGTCATGAGTAAATATATAAATTACAGGTAAATTCATCAGCGCAGATAATCGGATAGACGGTTTCATATAATCAGCAAAACTTAAGAAAGTTGCACCGAATACTCTGAATCCACCATGAAGTGAAATCCCATTGAGAATACCTGCCATAGCATGCTCTCTTATACCAAAGAAAATATTATTGCCTTTAGGATTTTCTACAGTAAAATCTCCAAACTTTTTAAGGTACGTTTTTGTCGAACCATTTAAATCCGCCGACCCGCCTACAAGATTTGGAACAAATTCAGAAATAATATTAATCATTTTACCGCCTGAACTTCTAGTCGCATCTGTAGTAGTCATTTGATTCCAGATACCTTCGTCCTCTAAAATCTCTTTTGGTAATTCAAAATTAAAGAAATTATCCCATTTGCTGATTAGTTCTGAATCAGTTTTCTTTGCATTTTCGAATTTTTCTTCCCATTTATCATAATCTTCTTCTTTTTCAGCAATAATGGTTTTCATATAATCGTATACTTCTTGTGGAATATAAAATTCTGAAACATTATCCCAGCCAAAGTTTTTCTTCATTAGTATTGCTTCGTCCTTACCAAGTGGTGAACCGTGTACTGAAGAAGTTCCAGCCTTGTTTGGGCTACCGTAACCTATAACTGTTTTCGCTATGATAATCGATGGTTTGTCCGACTCTGCTTTTGCTTTTTTGAGAGCCTCAACTATTTCATCATAGTCATTACCATCTTCTACGTCGATGACATGCCATCCATACGCTTCATATCTTTTACTTACGTCTTCTGTAAAAGTAATATTTGTATCTCCATCAATAGTAATATTGTTGCTATCATATAACGCAATCAATTTGCCGAGTTTTAAATGTCCAGCTAAAGAAGATGCCTCACTACTGATTCCTTCCATTAAATCTCCATCACCTACAACAACATATGTATGATGGTCTATTAAATCGTTTCCGAATTCTGCTTCTAATCTTCGTTCAGCCATTGCCATACCAACAGCATTTGAAATACCTTGTCCTAAAGGACCTGTTGTCGTTTCAACTCCATCTGTAATTCCAAACTCAGGATGACCTGGTGTTTTTGATCCAAGTTGTCTAAAACTCTTGATGTCTTCCAAACTAACATCATAACCAAATAGATGTAAAAGTGAATAATACAACATCGATCCATGTCCAGCAGAAAGAACAAAACGATCCCTATCTGTCCATTCTGAATTTTTTGAAGTTCCTTTTAAAAATTCTTTCCATAATGCAAAAGCCATGGTAGCAACTCCCATAGGGAGTCCTGGATGACCAGAATTAGCCTTGTTTATTGCATCTACGGATAAAAACCTTATCGTTTCAATCGTTTTTTTATCTAACGCATTCATTTTAATACCTCCAAGTTAATTTTAATCATATTTGATTATATAATTAAAATCACATTTCTACAATGTATAGTCATGATTATAACCATTTATTTTTGGTATAATTTAATTAAGTGGTGATATTTATGAAATTGAATTATGCGATACAATTTGCTTACGAAAAACATAAAGGTCAAAAACGGAAATTGACTAATGAAGAGTATTTTTTCCATCCGATAGAAGTCGCTATAACAGTAGCTCGGTATTCCAATGATATGAATGCAATAATTGCTGCTGTACTTCACGATACACTTGAAGATACAGACGCAACTCCTGATGAAATAAAAAATATTTTTGGCGATGAAGTTTTAAGAATTGTTTTAGAATGCTCAGAAAAAGATAAAAGCCTTAAATGGAAGGTTAGAAAAGAAGAAATGCTTAAATCTTATCCATGTTTAAGTAAAGAAGCATTTCTGATAATTCTTGCTGATAAGGTTTGTAATCTCAATAGCATCAAATATTATTATAATGAACATATATGGGAAAACTTCAATGCCAATGAAGAAAAACAAAAATGGTTATATACAAAAACTTTAGAGCTATTCAAAGCTTGTCCTTATGATTATCCCGAGCTCATAAAAGAATTCGAAGACTTGGTATATTCTGTGTTCAGTAGAATCTAGATATCATAGACAGTAAAAATCCCCCCACTAATATACTGAATCAGTAGGAGGAATATCCATTATCTATTTGTTTTATCCCAAAGAACTTCGGCTACCGGCGTCCATGCCTTCGCCGCATCTTCGCATTTTGCCGTTAAATCTTCAACACTTTCTTCATCAACAGGTTGCGTCGAAACAGCATTTGTTTGATGCACCATATTTCTGAGTTTCTCTGGATTATCAAATAAAGGACAAGGTTTTAAATGGTTTGAATTGAATGGTTGATTTTGTCTATATTGTCTAAACAATGGTGACTTCAACGCTTCTAACAAACTTACATCATGAATGTTAGTATCCGAATAATGTATGAAAGCACACGGCTCTACATCACCGCTGGCATTTATATGAAAATAATTCTTTCCTCCTGCAATACATCCATTGACGTATTCTCCATCATTCCAAAAATCTAGAACAAAGCATTCCTTTGTTTCTCTAATTTCTCTAACTTTGTGATACATGTACTTACGTTGTTCAGGTGTTGCAATTAAATCTACTACCGCATCTTTTCCAATCGGAATATACGTAAAATACCACCCGAACAAAGCTCCCTTATCTATCAACATATCAATATATTCATCCGATCCGACAACATCAGTATTATATTTATGATAACAAGTTGAAAAGCCGAAAGGTACACCTTCATTTTTAAGTAATGTCATCGCATTCATAACCTTGTTATAAGTACCTTTTCCTCTTCTCATATCTGTTTCTTCTTCAAATCCTTCTACGCTGATAGCTAATGCAAAATTTCCTACTCTAGCTAATTCTTTGGCAAAAAACTCATCAACTAAAGTTCCATTTGTAAAAGATAAAAACATACAATCGTCATGTTTCTCAGCTAATTTAATAATGTCTTTCTTTCTGCTCAAAGGTTCGCCGCCAGAATATATATACATGTAAATTCCTAATTCTTTTCCTTCATTTATAATCCTATCTATTGTTTCAAACGATAAATTATCATGCTTGTCATACTCGGCAGCCCAACATCCTGTGCACTTCAAGTTGCAGGCAGTTGTAGGATCAATTAATATCGCCCAAGGTATATTACAGTCGTGCACTTCCTGTAACTTGTTCTTTTTAGGAATCCCAACCATAATAGAATTTATAAAATAGTTAGTGATAATTTTCTTTCTAGAATTTGGATTCAGTTCAGTAAAAAATCTATTGATTAATTTATTCCAATTGTTATCTGTATCACCGCTGATGTTTCTAACTCGCTGTATAACTCGCTTATCCCTTTCACTAGTAGCTATTTTATCTGCTATATTGAGTAATTTAGGTACATTTTTTAAAGGATCTTTTTCCACGTAGTTTATTACTTGTTTCATTGTCCATTGCTTTGTGCTTTCTATCATATTGTCTTCTTACCCTCCATATCGTTTAACTTATTGCTTTTTGGCATATCAAATCACTGTATAACTCTTCTAATTTCCGAAAAATTCTTTTTTCTTCAAATTGTTCAGCAAGTAAAACAGAATTCATTGAAAATTTCATTTCAATATCTTTATTTCCATATATCTGCTCTAATCTATCTAAAATATATTCTTTGTCCATCCTATCAACTAAAAATCCATTTTCTGCATCCTTAACCAATTCGGGAATAGCAAGAGCATTAGCTCCGAGAATCGGCAAACCACATGCCATAGCTTCCAAAATTACGATGCCGAATGTTTCCATTTCAGATAACGTTACAAACATATTAGCTGAATTATACTCTTTCGAAAGATCTTCTCTTCTTACCCATCCTAAAAACTTTATTTTTTCGTCTACTTTTAATTTTCTGCTGAGCATTTCAAGTTTTTCTTTTTCCACTCCATCTCCAATGATTTTTAAAACAACATCTTTATCTTTGGCAAACTCAGCAAATATATGAATTAAATCTTCAACATTTTTTTCTTCATTCAATCTTCCTACATAAAGTAATGTGAACTTTTCGGGACGATATTTTTTTTCTTTTTTAAATATATTTAAATCTATACCAAATGGGACATTAACTATCTCACTTTTCACTCCTATATTTTCCAAATATTCTTTCATTATTTTTGTCGGAGTAACAACTAAATCACTTTTAGTAAAAAAAACTTTACTTTCTTTTTTTATTATTACATCCGTCAGCTCTGGTGTTTTTTGAAGTATGTATGGAAAATGGTTTATTACTCCCTCTAGATACATATGATAATGATTAATAATTGGTATCTCCATTTTTTTTGAAACTATAATTGCTTGTAGGCCCATGCTGTATTGACTATGATTGTGAATTAAATCCGGTGAAAATTCTTTCGTTTTTTTTAATATTTTTATAGTTGAAAATCCCGCTTTTCCTCTTACACTTTTTACAACATTTATATTAGGAAAAGTCACACATATTTCTCTATCTTCTTCTGTTAAATTTTGACTTTCCCAAACAAAGACCTTTACATCGTGTCCCTGGTTTTGTAAATAATTTGCCAAATTTCGAACGTAAACAGTAGCTCCACCATATCCATCCTCAAATGTATCAGTAAATAAAGCGATTTTCATATTTTTGATACAACTCCTCTTCCAGTATTCTATTCCGATTCTTCATCATTTAAGATATCTATGATCTTTCTCCATTTTTCTGTAGTTATTTCTTTTTTCTGAGCTAATCTCAAAATTTCACCAATTTCAGGAACTTCCAAAATAACGTTTTTAAAATCACTCGGAACTTTTTTTGCCGCTATAATAATTTCATCTTCTTCCACTCCAAGAGCAGATGCAATTCTTATTAACACTTCTTCACTAGGTGGAGGCATTACTGCATTTTCCACTTTACTCAAATAAGTAAAACTAACACCTACTATTTTCGCTAAACCTCTTTGAGACATGCTTTTCCCTCTGAGTTCTTTTAAATACTTACCAAATTCCATATTATACACCCTTTAGCTGTTGTGATAAATTTGCAATCATGTTGTTGAGTAATTAGTCAACACCCTTACATGTATTTACTATAGATGATGTTGAGTTGATTGTCAACACCTATTTTATTCAACAAATATTTTGTATTAATTGTGATTTTCTTAACTGTTTTATAATTGTCAAAAAACAAAAAAAAAGACGCTTACGCATCTCAAAATAAAATATACTAAAGGGGGAATAAATATTAAATTTATTCCAGTGGTCGCCCACCGTTAAAAATTATATAATCAAAGATTACGTATGTCAACCATTTTTTTGTTAAATTTTTATCATTTTCACTACAAGCTCCACAGCAACTTTAGAATTGTGTTTAACAAGCTCGATATTTGCCTTTGAACTCTTGCTTTTTATCAATTCTTGTATTTTTTATCGAACAAATATACAGTACCTAAGTCTTATGTTTTTCGAAAAACAGACCACTTGTAACCCTTGAAATTTAAACACTATTCCAAAATTGAAATCTTTCAAACAACTTTAAGTTTCAAATAAAAAAAAGATGCTTACGCATCTCAAAATAAAATATATTAAAGGGGGAATAAATAACTAAATTTATTCCAGTGGTTTCCCACTGTTAAAAATTATACAATCCTAATTTCCATATGTCAACCATTATTTTGTTAAATATTTATCATTTTTACCGCAAGTTCCGCAGCAACTTTAGAATTGTGTTTAACGAGCTCAATATTCGCCTTTAAACTCTCACCTTTTGTCAATTCCTTTATTTTATCAAGCAAAAATGGAGTCACTTTTTTTCCTGTAATATTGTTTTCTTTCGCCTCTAATAATGCATCGTTAATAACTCTATCGATCACTTCATTGTCAAATGCAAATTCCTTAGGAATAGG
>DAOURC010000159.1 GCA_030625285.1 Eubacteriales bacterium | reverse complement strand
ATGTGAACTTTTTCGTCCTAATTTACGGTATCCTGCCATACTTCCCCTCCTTTACTCTTCATATAATCTTAAGCCTAAGTCGAGCTCTATTAGTTTTATTTTAACCTCTTCAAGAGATTTTTTCCCAAGATTTCGAACTTTCATCATATCATCTTCTGATTTTGATGCTAATTCTAAAACTGTATTAATACCAGCACGTTTTAAACAATTATAAGATCTTACTGAAAGATCCAATTCTTCTATCGTCATCTCAAGAACTTTTTCTTTTTTGCCTTCTTCTTTTTCAAACATTATTTCCATATTATCAACGTGCTCTGTCATATCAATAAATAGATTCAAATGCTCTTTCATGATTTTGGCACTCAAAGACGCTGCTTCATCAGGCTTGATTGAACCATCAGTCCATATTTCGATAGCTAAACTATCATAGTCTGAACTTTGTCCAACACGTGTTTTACTAACTGTGTAATTCACCTTATTAACAGGCGTGAAGATTGAGTCAACTGGAATTGTCCCAATTGACATTTCTTCATCTTTATTTGCTTCAGATGGGACATAACCCCGACCTTTTGCGATTGCGATTTCCATGCTAAATGATGATTTTTCTTCTAAAGTTGCAATATGTAGACTTTCATCTAAAATCTCAACATCAGCATCAATGATTAAATCACCTGCAGTAATCGGACCTGGTTTATCAGTATCGATTCTAATTATCTTAATTTGATCATCAGAATGAATTTTTGCTGATAATTCTTTTAAATTAAGAATAATTTCAACAACATCTTCCTTAACACCAGGTATTGTAGAAAACTCATGTAAAACATTCTCAATTTTTACCCATTTAACAGCAGTTCCTGGCAGTGACGATAGTAATACTCTTCTTAAACTGTTGCCTAGAGTCGTTCCATATCCTCTTTCAAGAGGCGCAATAACAAACTTTCCGTAGTTATTATTCAAATCATACTCTACAACATCTATGCTTGGTTTTTCAATTTCTATCATCCATGGCCCTCCTTCTTCAATGGTTTGCATGGTAAAATGCGATATTGATCTATCTAGAATAAAGCTCGATAATTAAATGCTCTTCTACTGGTAAATCAATGTCTTCTCTAGAAGGCTTCGCAATAATTTTACCTTCAAGTTTCTCAATATCTGATTCAATCCAATTTGGACTTGTAACAGATTTCTCCATCATGTCTTTAAATTTTTGTGAAGAAAGTGATTTTTCTCTTACAGCAATCACATCTCCAACTTTTAAAGTCATTGAAGGAATATCTGCCTTTCTACCATTTAAAGTAAAGTGACCATGAGTAACTAGTTGTCTAGCTTCTTTTCTAGAACTTGCTAATCCCATTCTGTATACAACATTATCTAATCTCAACTCTAATAATCTCAAGAAATTCTCACCAGTGATACCTTCTAATTTTTCTGCAGTATCATAGATATTTCTAAATTGATTTTCAAGCAAGCCGTAATATCTTTTAACTTTTTGCTTCTCTCTTAATTGAACTCCATAGTTCGAAAGTTTCTTTCTTCCCGTACCATGTTGTCCTGGAGCAGTAGCTCTTTTGTTCATAGCACATTTATCTGAATAACATCTGTCGCCCTTAAGGTAAAGTTTCTCGCCTTCTCTACGACATAATCTACAAGATGGTCCTGTATATCTTGCCATTTAACCTACACCTCCTATTACTAAACTCTTCTTCTTTTTGGTGGTCTACATCCATTATGTGGAATTGGAGTAACATCATTAATCATGTTAATCTCTAATCCAGCAGCTTGCAATGACCTTATAGCAGCTTCTCTTCCAGCTCCCGGGCCTTTAACAAACACTTGTACAGACTTTAGTCCATGTTCTTTACCTTCTTTAGCACAAGCTTCAGCAGCCATTTGCGCAGCAAAAGGAGTTGATTTTCTTGACCCTTTAAAGCCTAAGCTACCTGCACTTGACCAAGTAATTACATTACCATCTAAATCAGTCAATGTTATAATAGTATTATTAAATGTTGACTGAATATGTGCTTGTCCGCGTTCAATATTCTTTTTCTCGCGTTTTTTTCTACGCACTTTTTTTCCTTTAGCAGCCATTTTCAACCTCCTTACTTTTTCTTGCGTCCAACACTTCTCTTCGGACCTTTTCTAGTTCTTGCATTAGTCTTAGTTTTTTGTCCTCTTACTGGAAGACCTCTTCTATGTCTAATTCCTCTATAACAACCAATTTCTTTAAGTCGTTTTATGTTCATCGCGATTTCTCGTCTCAAATCACCTTCAACTGTAATATCAGATTCAATGATATGTCTTAATTTGCTGACTTCATCTTCCGTCAAGTCTTTTACTCTAGTGTCTAAATTAATGCCAGCTTCTTCTAAGATACGCTGTGATGTTGGTTGGCCAATACCGAATATATAAGTTAAGCCTATTTCAACCCTCTTGTCTCTTGGAAGGTCAAGACCTGCGATTCTCGCCATTTACTACACCTCCTAAATTGTGTACATTTACTGAGATTTATTATTAAATGACAACGGTTTTCCATTTAACTGGACAGCCGCACCGGTTATCATTCAAACTCTAATTATCCTTGAACTTGTTTGTGTTTCGGATTTTCACAAATAATCATAACTTTACCTTTACGTTTGATTACTTTGCACTTTTCACACATTGGTTTTACTGATGGTCTAACTTTCATGTTATACCTCCTTATTTCTTTCCACGCCAAACGATCCTGCCTTTTGTAAGATCGTATGGAGACAATTTTAATGTAACGATATCTCCTGGCAATATTCTAATATAATTCATTCTTAATTTTCCAGTAATATAAGCCAAAACAATATGGCCGTTTTCTAATTTCACCTTGAATTGTGCATTGGGCAACGCTTCAACCACTACACCTTTTACTTCAATAGAGTCACTAGTTGTCATACATGAACCTCCTAATCTAGATCGCTTTTAATATCCAATTTTTCTATTTCACGTCTTACCATCACATTAGTTATTTTCTCGCCCTTGTTCAATTTTTCTACGATAAATTCACTGATATAATTAGTCTTCATCAAATGCTTTATTTTTTTCTTCTTAGGTTTTTCAACTTTCCTAAGATATCCATCAACAAGAGAAACATACTGCTGATCGATTATATCGATAATAATAAAACATCTATCAACATCACGACCTGCCTTTGATATAACCAATTGTCCTGGCAAAACTTGAGAAGTATCTATCAATATAAACACCTCCGTCTATAGTATTGTTAAAAGCTCAG
>DAOURC010000088.1 GCA_030625285.1 Eubacteriales bacterium | reverse complement strand
GGTGTTTATATGGCATCAACATACATGCTGGAAATAGTCACACCTGATCAAAAATTTTTCAGCGGAGAAGTCGAAATGACTATAATTAGGACTTCGACAGGAGATATGGGGATTTTAAGAGACCATGAGTTGACTGTAGCTCCATTAAGTATCGGTTCTATTAGAATAAAAAAAGATAATAAGATAAGACATGCAGCTTGTTCAACTGGTTTCGTAAATATTGAAGAAGAAGTAGTTGTAATTATTACAGATTCGGCTGAATGGGCTGATGAAATTGATATTGATAGGGCTAAAGCAGCTTTAGATAGAGCGGAAGAAAGATTGAAAGATAAAAAGCACGAAATCGATGTAGAAAGAGCAAAAATTTCTATGACAAGAGCTATGAATCGTGTTAAAGTTTCTGAAAATCACATAGATCATTCAAATTTATAACAAAAAAGTCTTCAGATGTTTAAATCTGAGGACTTTTTTTCTATATTGTACAATTTAAACATCAAATATGTTATAATGGGAATGCTGAATACAGGTATAGAAAGTGGGTAGAACTTTGGCTAAAATTATTGTAGAAAAAAGTAAACCATTGAATGGTGAAATAGTTGTAAGTGGAGCTAAAAATGCAGTGTTGCCGATTATGGCTGCTGCTTTATTGGCAGAAGGAAAATGTACAATAGAAGACGTTCCAAATTTAAAAGATGTTTATGTTATGAATGAAGTTTTAAGAGTATTAGGAGCAGAAGTAGTTTTAGATGTAGATAATAAGGTTTTAAATATTGAAACTATCGACATCGATAAATGCGAAGCTCCATATGAGCTCACATCGAAAATGAGAGCATCATTTTTAGTTATGGGTCCATTGCTTGCAAGAAAAGGTATCGCTAGAGTAGCATTACCTGGTGGATGTTCTATAGGGACAAGACCTATAGATTTACATTTAAAAGGATTTGAAAGATTGGGAGCAACAATAAGTATTGGACATGGCTATGTTGAAGGAAAAGTTGAGGGACGCTTAAAAGGTGCTAATATATATTTAGATTTCCCGAGTGTCGGTGCAACTGAGAATATAATTACTGCAGCAGTTTTAGCAGAAGGTGTGACGTTGATTGAGAATGCGGCGCAAGAACCTGAAATAACAGATTTGGTCAACTTTTTAAATAAGATGGGTGCTAATATTATCGGCGCCGGAACATCGACAATTCGGATTAAAGGTGTAGAAAAATTAAAAGGTACAAATCATCAAATAATTCCTGACAGAATCGAAGCTGGTACATATATGGTGGCTGCGGCGATCACCAAAGGAAAATTATTGATAAAAAATGTATTATCTAATCATTTAAGGCCGATGATAGCTAAACTTGAGGAAGCAGGAGTTGAAATCGCAGTAGATGGAGACACTATGCTAGTCGATGCAACTAAAGGATTTAAAGGAGTGCATATCACTACTCTTCCATATCCAGGTTTCCCTACAGATATGCAAGCACAGTTTATGGCTATGTTGTCTATAACTGAAGGTATTCATGTGATTATGGAAACAGTCTTTGAAAATAGATTTATGCATGTTACTGAATTGAATCGCATGGGAGCAAATATTAAAATTGAAGGCTCTAGTGCAATTATTCAAGGTATTGAACAATTAGAAGGTGCTATTGTAAAAGCGACAGATTTAAGGGCTGGTGCAGCACTTATTCTTGCCGGTTTAGTAGCTGACGGTAAAACTGAAATCCTTGATATATATCATATAGATAGAGGATTTGTAAATATAGAGAGAAAACTCCAAGCAGTTGGGGCTAATATTTATAGAGTAGAGTAGTGGAGGAAAAATATGTTTAATTTTGGTAATGAAATAGGAATTGATTTAGGAACTGCTAGTGTGCTCGTTTACATTAAAGGTAAAGGAATTGTTATGCAAGAACCTTCGGTTGTTGCAATCAATCAAAATAATGGCGAGATTTTAGCAGTTGGCGGCGAAGCTAGAAAAATGCTTGGAAGAACACCTGGAAACATTACGGCTATCAGACCGTTAAGAGACGGTGTGATTTCTGATTATGAAGTAACTGAAAAAATGCTTAGATATTTTATTAATAAAACTTGCGGCAAAAGAAGATTTTTTAAACCAAAGATTATTGTATGTGTTCCAAGTGGAGTAACTCAAGTTGAAAAGAGAGCTGTTATCGATGCAACTATAGAAGCGGGCGGCGGAAAAACATATTTAATTGAAGAACCTATCGCAGCAGCTATAGGAGCGGGAATCGATATTACAAAACCTGATGGAAATATGATTATCGACATCGGAGGAGGAACTACTGATATTGCGGTTATTTCTCTTGGCGGTATTGTGGTTAATAAATCCATTAAAGTTGCAGGAGATAAATTCGACGAGGCTATCATTAGATTTATGAGAAAGAAACATAATCTATATATTGGAGAAAGAACGGCTGAGGATTTAAAGATAAATATAGGTACAGCTGCTCCTAAATCAAAGTCTATTAAAATGGAGTGTAGGGGAAGAGATCTTTTGACTGGACTTCCTAAAACAATAACTGTAACAAGTGAAGAAATGGTGGATGCACTCGAAGAACCTGTAAATTCTATATGTGATGCAGTTCACAATACATTAGAAAAGACACCACCTGAACTTGCAGCTGATATCAGCACAAGGGGTATTGTCATGACAGGTGGCGGAGCGTTGTTGAATGGATTGAATAAATTAATAGAAAAGAAGATGGGTATCCCTACATATATTGCCGATGATGCAATTTCATGTGTAGCCAAGGGAACTGGTATGAGCTTAGAACATATTGATATTCTAGAGCGAAGCATGGTAACTACTTCAAGAAGACGTTAACCGCTGATACTTTCAGCGGTTTTTATCTTTATTAAAGATAACATTACTGGTATAATGTTAGTAACAACTACTAACACGAGGTGATAAAAATGGTATTGAATAGCATAGAAATTCAAGAAATCATTCCGCACAGATATCCATTTCTTTTAGTGGATAAAATAATTGAAATGGAAGTTGGCAAAAAAGCTGTAGGGATAAAAAATGTAACAATCAATGAACCGTTCTTTCAAGGACATTTCCCGGGAAATCCTATAATGCCCGGAGTACTGATGGTAGAAGCTTTAGCTCAGGTAGGGGCTGTTTCTATTCTTTCAATGGACGAGTACAAAGGCAAGATAGCGGTTTTCACTGGAATCGACAAGGTTAAATTCAGAAGACAAGTTGTTCCTGGAGATACTTTGAAACTAGAGGTTGAAATCATATCTATAAGAAGGAATATTGGAAAAGGGAATGCCATTGCCACAGTAGACGGAAAAGTAGCTGTAAAAGGAGAAATAGCGTTTGCAATTGTAGAATAATGGTATAATAATGGTGGTTATATGAATGGATTAGTATTACAAGGTGGAGGAACAAAGGGTTCTTATCATATAGGTGTTTGGAAAGCTCTTAGAGAAGTAGGAGAAGAAATACACGCAGTTACGGGCACTAGTATAGGTGCTCTAAATGGCGTGATGATTACCCAAGATAAATTTGAGGAAGTTTATAATATTTGGTATAATATTAAACCAAATATGTTAGCAGACATCGATTCTGAAATGTATAAAAAACTACTTGACCTAGAATTGGATTCTGAGTTGTTTTCTTCTTACATTAAGTATTTTAGAGATGTTTTCAATAATAGAGGATTAGATATTACTCCGTTTAAGGAACTTGTCGAGAGAGAAGTAGATGAAGAAAGAGTTAGAAATTCAAAAATCGATTTTGGTTTAGTCACTGTTTCTCTTACTGACATGGAGCCGATAGAAGTTTTTGTCAAAGATATCCCGAAAGGAAAACTTCACGAATATATTATAGCCAGTGCCAGGCTTCCAATCTTCAAAATGGAAAAAATAGATGGAAAAGTTTTCATAGACGGAGGATTTTATGACAATCAGCCGATAAAATTGATGCTTACAAAGAAAGGAATCGAAAAACTTATTTTGGTTGAAAATAAGGGTATCGGCAGGAAACAAAAGGTTGATTTATCTGGACTTGAAGTAATACGTATAAGGCCATCTGGTGATGTAGGAAGAACTCTTGAAATAACCATAGAAAGATCAAGGGAAAATTTACTGATGGGTTATTATGATACTTTGAGAGTTTACAGAGAGTATGCAGGTAAGAAGTACTGTATTGAACCTTATGATGAAAAAATAATTTTAGAGTATCTATACAGTATGCCTGAAAACAAGATCAATTCAGTAGTTAAAATTTTAGGATTTAAAAAGATAAAAAGTAAAAGACAAATATTTGAACAAATTTTACCTGAAATTGCAAGCATGTTGAAATTAAATAAAAATGCTGATTATGAAGAGTTGTTTACTGGGATAATAGAAAAGGCTTCTGAATATTTAAATATTAACCGATATCAGATATTTACTATACAAGAATTATTGAATCAAATTAAAGAAAAGCTTATAGAAAATGAAAAAGAAATATTTTATGACAATCAAAAATTAATCTCAAAAATTCTTAAACAAGGGAA
>DAOURC010000064.1 GCA_030625285.1 Eubacteriales bacterium | reverse complement strand
TCAGTTTTGTATTCCGAATTTTTTTTAACCCGGTTATTAAGAGCATTTTGTTTTCCAGTTGCTTCAGTACGTATTTCTTTAATTTTCACAATCTCGATATTATATTTATTTATATCCTCAACAACTAAATCTTTGGTCTTTAATGATAAATCAGATTCTTTTATTTTCAGCTCAGTATAACGTTTATTGAAATCATTGATTTCAATCTTGTAATTACCTAGCTTGTCAATGTTGTCCCTGTGAATATAGTATTGATCGATATTATCAAATTCCGCATCTTGAAGCTTCTTGTCGAAATTTGATTTTGATATGTCAACTGCCTCTTGAATCCTCATTTTGTCTTTAGCAAGATGCTCTTTTTTCGTACCGAGGACAGTCCTTTTTTCCTTTGATTCATTAAATTTCTTTGTAGTTTCCTCCATCTTTAGATTCTCAGATTCCCTTTGCATTTCTTTATTCTTTATTTTGCTGGAAAGAATAATATAATCATGAAGTTCTTCTGGAACTTCAATGACAATCTGATTAAGAATGGTCTTTTTCTCTATTTGCTCAGCCAATAAAGCATCATAAGATTTTTCGAGCTCTTTATTATCTTTTTCATTTTGCACATTGATTGATTCCAATTCTTTTATTTGATCATCAATGCCTTTAGATTCATCAATTATTGAAATCAGTTTCTCTCTTTCCTCATTCAATCGCTCTAGTTCATCTTCTTTATTATTTAAAAGTTCTTTTACTTTCTCGATAGATACATAATCAGCAAGACCATCTATTGAATCAATTGATTTTTCATAATTAATCTTGCATTGATTCTTTTCTTCACTGACCCTTACATAGATTTCTCTACTCCTGTTTACAATACCATTATACGATTCCAATTCCTTCTCGAATTTACTTAGTTCATCTTCTGAGACAGCATCAACAGTATACTCAGCAAGTTTGACGTGACTCGTACAGCCGCAAACAGGGCATGCATCCCCTTCATTCAAATCTTTTGCAAGGATTGCAGCCTGATTCATGATAAAACTCAGCTTCATTTTCTTATAATTGATTTTTAACTCTTCATGATGTTTTTCATCTTTTTTGAAATCTTCCAAACTTCGTTTTTCTTTTGATTCATAATCAATCAACCGATTATATAAACCAACCGCATCTTTCATCTTTTTATTTTCATTTTCCCTTTTATCAATATCGTTCTTTAGCTTCTCAAAATCTATTTTGGCCTTTATCGATTCATCTTTAAGTTTCCTTAGGTTTGTTATCTTCTCTAAGTTGCTACCTATATTCTCTTCATTTCTTTTTTTTGAACTATCGATATCATTTAATTCATTGCACTTTTTATCAATAGCAGTTTTTAGGTTTTCCAATTCCTTGACCTTGACTTGATAACCAATAAGCCTGTCTATTTCCCTAGACAGTTCCTCTTTTTCCTTTCGCCTTTCTTCAGAATTCTCAAATATATATTCTTTCTCGATATTAGTGAAATTTATATTATTTTTGTTTATCTCTTCATCGACTTTTAAAATCTCCAAGCTGTTTTCATTCAATTCTTTCTTTCTATCTTCATGATTTTTTTCGCTTTCCACCAACAATTTCGCCTTTTCAATGTTTATGACCGTTTCTTCTAGTTTTACAATTTCAGCTTTACGAATCTTGCCCTTCTCTATCTCATCTTGAATTTTTTCTTTATCGATGATCAATTGATTATTGTTGTTTGCAATATTTATTTTTTTCATTAAATCTTCAATATCCAAATCCATATTACTGATTTGCGTTTTAAAAATTCCTATTTTCCCGTTATCATTTTCAGTCTGCATTTCCAGACTCTTGATTATTTCAGGAATATTCAGATCATCTGAATTGATCAAAAAATCAAGCTTTTCACCCTTGTCGTATTCAAGCTTTAAAACATCATGATTTCTTATATTTTCATTATCTTTAATACTTCCATATAATTCCTTGGCTTTATTATCCAAGCTATATTGAACTTTATTGTATATTTTAGTATCGAATAATTTCTGCAATACCTTTTCCCGCTCCTGAGAGTCTTCATTCAGCAGTTTTCTGAAATCCCCCTGCGGTATCATCATAATCTGTCTGAATTGATCTGCATTTATCCCCATAATCTCTTCAATCTTTTCATTGACAGAGCGTATTCCGGTGATTATTTTTTCTTCTCCGTTTTTATGAAACATCAGAGTCGCTTCTGGTTTATGCTCGCTATAGCCATCGCCTCTAACCTTTAATTTCATTTGCTTTGGAATTCTATGAATAGTGTACTCAACATCCCTCAGCATAAACTCGAGCTTGATTTCAGTCAATGTTCGAGGCTGGGCAAATTGACTTCTTAGGCTCTCGACAGACCTTACATTGCCACTGGTCTCCCCGAACATGGCAATGCTTATTGCATCGAATATGGTGGTTTTACCACTGCCTGTAGGTCCTGTGATCAAAAATAATTTACGATGCCCAAGTTCAGTAAAATCAATAGATTCAGTAGATGCATACGGCCCAAAAGCACTCATAGTAAGTTTTAATGGTTTCATCTACTTCACCCTCTCAGAATAATTTATTTCATCGACTACATTTTCTACTATTTCTTTTTTTTCTTTTGTATATTCTTTACTGCTGATGTTCATATAAAACTCCTCGAATAATTCATCTGGGTTTTTCTTTAAAAAATCACTACCAGCAGATGTCCTATTGTCGTCATCAGTGTCGTTTGATTCACGCGAGAGTTTCAGTATATTCGGATATACAGCCCTTAATTTCGATATAGGATCCACAAGTTCCCCTTCATCGGTGATTATCGCCATGATATAGTCATCGGTATTGCTCTGTGAGTAAACTCTCTCGTCGATAAGATCATTTAAATTCCCCTTGATGATTCTCATATCTCTAATCGGCTGTAAATATCTTTGCTCGATTACAGCTTCGCCTTTTTCATCCATATTGACAATGGTAACGGATTTTTTTTGAAGAGCCTCAGAAAAAGAATACTTCATCAACGATCCAGAGTATCTGATTTTTTCACTTTTTACCTTTTGTGGTCCATGAAGATGTCCTAATGCAACATAATCAAATACATCGAAATAATCGGCGCTGACATAATCCGAACCACCTACAGTCAAAGGTCTTTCAGATTCACTTGTATCCAAGGTATCTGTTCCTATGACAAATCCATGAGTTATACAAATATTTCTTTCGGATTTGTCGATTCCTCCATCAATTTCTTTCATGATAGCTTTCATCGAATCATCAAATGTTTTGATACTGTCATCATCATATAGTTTTCTCACCAAAATAGGTTCGATGAAAGGAATCGGATAGAAATTAACAATCCCGAATTCATCACTGATAACTATTGGATCGATACTTTTTTCTAAATCAGTCCTTATGTAAAGTCCATGGTTTCTAAGGATTTGATTTGCAAATCCAACCCGATCCGAACTGTCGTGATTCCCTGTAATCATAATGATTTTTGTCTTACACTCAATAAGAATTTCCGTCAAAATTTTATCCATCAATTCAACCGCTTCAACCGGAGGGATGGTTCTATCATATATATCCCCTGCAATAACAACAACATCGGGTTTTTCTTCATCTACCAGCCTGACAAACTGTTTTAATAAATAATCTTGATCTTCCGTCATATGTAAACCATGTACTAATTTTCCTATATGCCAATCAGCTGTATGGATTATTTTCAAAATCATCTCTCCTTCTTTTATCATAATTAAATTTTACCATAGCAAATTCTTATTTTGGAACATTTAAGGATAAAATGCTATATTATACAAATGATAATTATTCACAAAAAAATACCGATAAATTTAATTGCCGGTATCAGTAGAAATTCTTAATTGCTTAATAAATTAAAATGTATAGTTAGTGAAACTTTCCAACTTTCCGCTTCTTTCTTTAGAAATAATTTCACTTTTCCAAATTACTTTTAATTTTCAGAACTTCATCCATCGTCAACCCTGTAATGTCACAAACAACATCTATATCAATATCTCTTTTAAGTGCGTTGATGGCGATTATTACTTTCTCTTTTTCCATGCCTTTTTCCATACCTTCCTCAATTCCTGCTTTTTTTCCTTCTTCTCTTCCTTTATCCATTGCATAGCTTATAGAACTATTGTACTCTATTCTCGATTCTTCCCTGGCTTCGTAAAGCGCCCTCGATTCTGGATCTTGGCTTAAATATTCCAGCTTCTTTTCAGCCTTTTTAATCTTTTTATCCATACTGGTTATCTCCTTTAATTCCTTATCAGATATCGTTAAATCAAAAAACTTTAGCCATCTCTGAAGAGAATCATGCCCTAAATCCTTTCTAAGAAGTTTCTTGAACTTGGGCATTTCTATGAAATGTATCTCCACTAAATCAGTCAATAAAAAGTCTTTTCTATTATCCTCCCACAGATGATATTTCGAATGAAATGCCTCTATGTCAAGATAACTAAAATCCAAGATGTTTATTGTTATGACCTTTTGAAGATCTCTGTAATCTTCACCTATTTTTATACTGCCGACATACATCTTTCCCCAGTAAAAGAGTGTTCTTTTCTCGAAATCCTTTTGATTTTGAAGTTGAACCTCGATATTTATAAATATGCCGCATTTTGTTTTTGCTTTTATGTCCAGCCTTCCCGTCTTGTCATCTACTCTTTCTTTTGTAAGCTCTAGATCATCGATGACTTCAAGATCAATGAGTTTATCTCTGTCCGATGGATCTAAAATCGAATTCAGCAGACTTATAAGCAAATCCTTGTTTTCCTTTTCTCCAAATATCTTCTTGAATACAAAATCATTTAGCGGATTAAATCTCTCCATTTAACCTAAATACCTTCTTTCTTTATTTTACCCCAAATACTCAGTATTAACTACACTATAATTATAGCTTCCTGAATTTTGCGAATAAATATATTCAACAAAGTATTCCATTTCGTAGCTCGATAAAATTTAACCACACCGTGAATTATGCAGTTTTTATTAGTTGATTAGTAAAAAAATTCCTTTCATTTCATCTTAAGATTGTCTCAACTACAAACAAATACCGATAAAGAAGAATTTTATCGGTATTTCATCTCTAAATTATAAATTACGTCGTACTTCCAGAAGTTGTAACTCTCACTTCAAACTGAGCATCTATTCTTTCTTTTAATTCCGGAACATGTAAAATAATGCCAATCAGCTGTATGGATTATTTTCAAAATCATCTCTCCTTCTTCATCCGATGACTAAGAATTCTAAAATC
>DAOURC010000121.1 GCA_030625285.1 Eubacteriales bacterium | reverse complement strand
TGCAATATCGATTGATCCGATGGATTCCGTTGATTTTCCCGTTCATTTTGAACTATTTGAGAATAACATGATTAGTATTGAAAATCTCACTAATCTAGATATAATAAAAAATGAAATATTTACTTTGAGTGTTCTTCCTCTAAAAACAAATAAAGCGGATGGGTCGCCTGTAAGGGCAATAGCGCAAATATAGGAGTGTATGACTATGAATAAAAAAACGTATTTCATTATAACTTTAGTGCTTGTTATGGTTTTATTAACAGGATGTTTACCGGGTAGCGACAAATATGAAATTTACAAATCTGCAGGATTCTTATCTGGAATATGGCATGGATGGTTAGCGCCGTTGTCGTTGATTATTTCGTTTTTCAATGAAAATACTCATATGTATGAGATTAATAATACAGGGTTTTGGTATGATTTTGGATTCTATATGGCTATAATCAGTGGATTTGGAAGTGTGTCATTAAGTAGAAAAAGAAAGAAAAAGAAAAAATAACACTAAGACAACTATGCCGGATGGATTCCGGTAAAAAGAAATAATTATGAAAATTTGAGGTAGTCCAATGAAAAAAATATATTTGATTTGCATATTTGTATTGATTTTCCAGATGAATGTATATGCAGACGAAACCTATGATGACTTAATTAAAGAACATGAAATAGGCATAATCAGAAAGTACAATACTATAAGGCTTATATCAGTAGGAGATATTATGATGCATATGCCTATTGTCAATGCGTCAAAAAACGGATCCGAATATGACTTTACAAGTATATTTGATGATGTGAAAGAGTATATAAAATCGGGAGATATAGCTATTGCCAATCTAGAGACTACGATTACTGAGTTTAGAGATGACTATAGCGGATATCCAAGATTCAAATCCCCTGTAGAGTTGGTTGGAGATTTAAAAGAAGTGGGATTTGACGTATTGACTACAGCGAATAATCATTCTTATGATAATGGAAAGTATGGAATCGAAGCGACAATCAACGCTATCGAAGAGAATGAAATGTTTCATACTGGAACCTTCAACAGCATAGATAATCAACCACTGATTTTAAATGTGAAAAAACTTAAAATAGGGATAGCTTCCTATACATATGGGACTAATGGATTGATTCCAGAAAAGGATTACATGGTTAATCTTTTAGATAAAGACAAAATAGCAAGAGATTACAATTATTTAATCGATAACAATACGGACATTCAAATCGTCGCTTTTCATTGGGGAGATGAATATAAAACAAGACTGAGTTACAATCAAATTGAATACGAAAATTTTGTGAAAAATTTAGGATTCGATATAGTTCTCGGTTCGCATCCCCATGTTATTCAAGAAATGAAGAGAGAGGATAATTATTTTTCAATATTTTCAATGGGGAATTTCATCTCGAATCAAAGGGATGGATTTAAGGACTTAGGCGTGATTGTAGATTTAGTCATTGAAAAGACAGAAGATGAAGTGTTGATTAATAGGGTGGAATTGATACCGACTTGGGTTGATAAATACAATGATAATTCAGTGGATTATAAAATATTGCCTATAAATAGCCTTGAGTCACATGATGTGGATATTGATGAAAGAAACCATATCGCTAAATTATTAAATCATTTCAACGCTGTATATTAAAAAAAGAATCAAAATATATTTGATTCTTTTTTGCATTTATTTATTGATTTTTACAGCGGTTCCATATACTAAAAGTTCAGCTGCGCCTTGCATTATATTTGAAGTTGCAAAACGTATGTTTATGATAGCGTCGGCGCCTAATTCTTCAGCCGATTTGACCATCCTTCCTAGTGCAACTTTTCTTGCGCTTTCGAGCATTTCGGTGTATTCGGTTATTTCGCCACCTACAATAGTTTTAAAACCCGCTAAAATATCTTTTCCTATATGTTTTGATTGAATTGTGCTTCCCCTAACGATACCCAAAGCTTCAGTAATTTCTGTATTTGGAATAGTATCAGTATTGACTAAAATCATCTTCTTCCTCCTTGTCTTTTTTTCGATCTTTAAAGTGATTGATAATAATAAGTATAATTCCTGTTAAGATCAGTGAAAATGCTATTTTTACCCATAAAGAAACATCACTAGAAATAAAAAGAGCGGATAGAGCGTAAAAAACAAAAATCAATATACCGATAAAAAAACTTGCTAAACCTAATTTTTTCAAAATATCACATCCTTTAGATCAATTCAATAATATATTACCCTATTAATCTAAGTTTAAAATAAAAAAACAGAAAGATAAAGAATTATCTATAATTTGAAAATTTTTGCAATGACATTTATAGCTCTATCAAGGTCATCTCTATGAACTGTATAAGAAATGCTGATTTCAGATGTGGTTACTTGATAAAAATGAATATCGTTTTCTGAAAACACTTCAAATAATTTGGAAGCGACGCCAGATTGAGAAATCATTCCTACACCGACTACTGATAATTTTATAAGTTCATCATTAAAAGAAAAATCACAGATAGGCATTTCACCTTTTAAATCATTGAGTACGATTTCCAAATCAAATAAATCTTCTTTTTCTACAGTAAAAGAGATATTGACGAGATTGTTATGTGGAGCAGTTTGTGAAATCATGTCTACGACAATATTTTTGCTGGCGATTTTCGAAAATATTCTAGCTACATTTCTAGCATCGAATGGTATATCAGAAACCGACACCATGAGTATATTCTCATTAATCGACATTCCTGTAACAGCGTTCTTTTCCATATCTTTATCATACTCCTTTACAATTGTACCAGGGACATCCATGGTATTTAATCCTATGAAGATAGGCACTCTATATTTATGACCCATTTCAATAGCTCTCACATCGATAATACCGGCTCCAAGACTGGCCATTTCCAGCATTTCGTCATAATCCAACGATTCCAATTTTTTTGCTTTATGATATTTTCTAGGATCGATAGAATAAACTCCATCTACGTCTGTATATATTTCGCAAGAGGCGTTTAGTATTGCCGCAAGCGATACTGCAGTTGTATCGGAGCCACCTCTACCGAGAGTTGTTATATCGCCGTTTTCTGTTACGCCTTGAAAACCTGCCACAACTATTATTTTCCCCTCAGAGAGATAATTAAGCATATTATCCTTATCGATGGAATTGATTCTAGCTTTTGAATGAGTCGAGTCGGTTTTAATACTCACTTGAGAGCCAGTCATAGAAATCGATTTGCATCCAAGCGCATTTATTGCCATAGACAATAGAGCTATAGTGACTTGTTCTCCAGTAGAAAGCAGCATATCCAATTCCCGTTTATCTGGATTGGGAGTAATTGATTTAGCCATGTTTAATAGTTCATCGGTACTTTTGCCCATTGCCGAAACCACGACTACAAGATTATCGCCTTGATTCTTACGATTCACTAATTTCTTTGCAATACCTTGTATTTTTTCTATAGATCCAACTGAGGTTCCTCCAAATTTTAATACATTGATTTTCATAGTGAATAATTCCTCCCATTAAAAAAGCTATAGGTATAAGGAAACCCATAGCAAATAAACTATACTTTCCCCGTATATTATACAGCACCTCCTAAATATCTTGGGTAGATAAGTAAGACAGTCTTATGCCTATTAAGCATAATCCCAACGATTCATCAATCATTTCGGCAGAATCCCATTTCCTATAAAGTACTTATGTCATCCGCAGCCTCTGTATAATACAGATATTAATTTTTATTAATATAACAAAGTATTATGGATATGTCAAACATTTATACAAGGATATCAATATATAAAAAGTCATTTTGGGTATAAAAAGTATAGAAACAAGAATGGATGAAAGGGTAGTGGAAATAATGAAAATCA
>DAOURC010000199.1 GCA_030625285.1 Eubacteriales bacterium | reverse complement strand
GTATACCAAATCTTTTACTTCTGTTTTGATATCATCAATTATACGAGGATGCTCGACTTCAAATCTATTCAAAGCGTATTCTGATTCTTTATTGATAGGACCAAGAGCACAAGCTTCAGTTTCAATACCCATCTTATTCTTAAGTCTTGATAATGCAACAGCTGAACAGATGGAATCTGTATCAGGACTCTTATGTCCGAATATATAAATCATATCTATCTTCCTTTCTATATTGCACTACTATACCATATTCATATGTTGTGAGATAACAGCTTGTCGTTTATTTTGACGTATGGTCAAAAATCGCTTCTTCAACTGAATACTCGATTTTCCTGTCATTTTTATAAACCATCTGCGAAAAATTCATATTCTTTACACTTCGATCGATTTCCGCAAAACAAGAAACTTCATCACCGAGTTTAAAGACAAGAAGCTCAATCGAATCGAAGAGTTCAATGCTATATGCTATATCTCCATCCCATGTTATGTTATTGTCTGATAGAAACATGTCAACATCACTATATGGAGTCAAAATATACATCGTATCCCATTCGCAGTCTCTTGTCAGATCTTTCATATTTATAACGCTTGATTCAGTATCATTCAATGCCGATTGTATTTCACTACTCAAATCAACCGGATAAACCATATATGGTTTATTGCATTGCTGTTTAAAAAAAGAAAATCCACCTACTCCTATTACGATTATCAATATAGTGGTTAAAATTTTTCTAAGCTTCGGCTTTCCTTTCTTGAACATCTACATTCCTCCCAGATCATTTCTCTTTGTCATTTCCCATATATAGAATAATGCTATAGTTGTATACGGCGACCATGATTTTTGATAATCAACAAGTTCCTCTTTAGAAGGCAAATGATCCAGTTCATATAATTTTCTGATGCCTTTTTTTATGGCCAAATCATTGAACGTAATGACATTTTGTCTTCCATAAGTGAAAATCAAAACCATTTCAGCTGTCCAATTACCTATACCCTTGATTCTACAAAGTTCTTTGATAATTTCTTCATCTGAATATTTTTCAAAATTTTTCAGCTCAGTAGAATTTTCTAAAAAATAATCTGCAACGTTTAAGATATACTGCGCTTTTCTATAGCTCATACCTTGATTCTTTATTTTTTCCAATCCAGCATCAATAATTAAGCGAGGTGTAAAATCTAAATTCTTCTCAATGCGATTCCATATTGTATATCCTGCTTTATATGATATTTGTTGAAAAACAATATTGTAAATCAATCCAACAAACAAATCGGGAATCATCTGAATCTCCAAATCCCCGTATCGTTGTATTAGATTTTTAAGTACTGGATCTTTTCTCATTAAATATTCGATATTCTCTTTTTTAATTTCAAATATCTGATTGCTCATCTAAATATATCCCCTTAAAATCAAGTTTCACTATTAAAAAACTATTAGAGCTCTCTTTCGCAGAACAACAAATAATTATTTGCCATCGCACTTATATACATTATACACGTTATAATGTCAAAACATCCATATATTACATCAATCTTCAACATACTCAATGCGATTACTCTCACACCAATCGATAGCAATCTTTTTAAGATTCTGCTTATAGAAATCATCATCAACATCTCATTTGAAAAACAATCAACATGAAATATTTCAATTACATTCAGTAATACCTTACTCATTAAATAATTATTTTTGATAATCATGCTACCATTATTAATAGAGTTCACTTTAAATTATTTGACAATATAACATATATGTTATATTGTTTAGAGAGAAGGAAAGCATGTACAATGTTGTTTATTATAATAAAAATAATGAAATTCCAGTATTAAACTTTATCACTCAATTACCAAGAAAAGATCAAGCTAAAATACTACGAGAAATTGATTTGTTAGAAATTTTCGGTCTATCACTTGGCTTCCCACATATAAAAAAAATCAATTCTAAAGAAAATATATGGGAATTAAGAATAAAACATAGTTCAAATCATTACAGAATTTTTTATTTCACACTATCATCAAACGAATTCCTTTTATTAAATGCTATCCATAAGAAAACAAATAAATTGAATAAAAAAGATGTTGATTTATCAATCAAAAGAAAACGTGATTACCTAAATAGGAAGAAGTGATTTTATGAATCATAAAGGAATAAAGGAAAAATTACTTAAAGATGAAATTGTAAAAAAAGAATACGATTCACTTAAACCAATATATGATTTAACCCAAGAGATAATAAGATTAAGAATCGAAAAAAATTTAACTCAAAAACAACTGGCCCAATTAATCGGTACTAAACAATCTGCAATATCTCGTATTGAAAATGGATCATATAATCCTAGTATCGAATTTATTGAAAAAATTGCATCTGCATTCAATAAAAAATTAATTATTAAATTTGAATAAAAATCTATTTAATAAATTTGCCGACTCAATAGATATCGATATAGGAATAATAATAGGTCGTTTAATGCATGACGGCATTTTAAAATTTAGCGAATATGCAAATTTAAGAACAAAATATGATTGGC
>DAOURC010000114.1 GCA_030625285.1 Eubacteriales bacterium | reverse complement strand
ATATACCATAACGTACATCTCAGGCTACTTATATTATACACGAAAACCCACATTTTTTCAAAGCCTAGTTGATAATGCCTAATAGGAGATTTTTACTCCATCCTCGATAAATTCAGACGGATTTATAATAACTGTATCTCCCTCGTCAAGTCCTTCAAGAATTTCATATCGTTTATTACCTTTGATTCCAAGTGCAACAAGCTGCAATACAGCCTTATTGTTGTCGGCAAGAAAAACATAGTTATCACCGTTGTATTTAACAATAGCATTTTTATCGATAGTCAAAGTGCTTTCATTTTCAGCAATAATAAATTCAATATCCACTTCTTTTCCTAATAAGGAAAATTCATAATCTATATCGATTTCAACTACACCCTTAAGTTGACTCACACCTAAATCAGAAATAATCGATTTAATGGTTGGATGGATTTTTCTTATACTGCCTTTTATTTCTTCTCCACCAAACTTGATCACAACAGGTGTGTCTTTGTTTATAAATATCAAATCATCTTCTAAAAGATTCGATACAATGTAATATTCATCTTTATAAATTTGAATTACAGGCGACGCAAACATAATATATTCATTTTCACTGACGTATATCTCGCTGATAATTCCATCAAAAGGAGCTTTTATCACATAATCCTCAATCTGCTGCGCAAGCATCTCCACTTGTGTTTCTAGAGACTTTAGCTGATAGGAATACTGCTGGACTAAATTATCATCTGAACCCTTCGAAGCCAGATTTGATTCGTTTAAAGCCATCGTATAACTCATTTCACTTATATTGAATAGAAGTTCTAAAGAATCCAATTCCGACTTGCTGATTGCTCCTGATCCAAAGAGTATCAACCCGTTCTCATAGTCTTTTCTAGATTTCTCTAAATTCTCTTTAGAAATTCTAGCAGAATCCTTATAGTTCTCGAGTGCCAGATTATCGTATGGCTTAGTCAGATATGAAATATTGCTCTCTAAAGATTTCACATCATAGGAAAGAGCTTCCAATTGAAGTTTAAGATTCTTATCATCAATCGTTATCAGCACATCATCTTTTTTAACAACATCCCCTATTTCCACTTCAACCATCAAAACTTTTCCGCTGCCCAAGGAAAGAAGATTCAGCATATTTTCACTCATAACTACTCCTGAATCTTTAATAGTCTCATGAATTCCTTCGACAATCACCGTATCGATCTCGACTATTTCAGATTGCATAAAATAATATGCTCCTATTCCAATGCTTGATAAAATCAAAATAACCATAAATGCAATTGACTTTTTTGATTTAAAATTTATTTTTCTCATAAATTTCGACATAATCTTCCCCCTAAGTCATCCTGTTTTTAAGTGCATCAATAAAATTCAACCGATGAATTTTCTCATACGTAGCTAATATTGAAATGATAATAAATATACTGGTCATTACCATAGTTTTAAAATGCGCCAACGGCGGCGCTCCCATATCCATGGTATATAAATCATTGCTGAAAGTCTCTCCTATCGATATCAACATCGTTTGCCCAAGTGGAATACCGACAATGATTCCAATTATTGAAATGACCAGCGTCTCTCTTGTGATCATTTTAAATATTTCTTTTTTGCTAAATCCCATTACCCGCATCGATGAAAATTCCAATTGTCTTTCATTGATCGTCATGATTCCAGAATTATAGACAATGGCAAATCCTAAAACTAAAGCAAATATCAACATTATAGTAACTGTATAAATAGTGTAGTCCATAAATTCCATAAATGTATCTCTGATATCCTGTAAAGATAAAACCGAGGAAATCATTTCATAGTCTTCCAAAGCATCTTTTACATCAATATCGCTATTTATCATGACGCTATTGATAATTTCTTTATTACTCATTATATCTTGCATATAATCTATATTTGCATACATATTTATACCAAGTGTCTGTTTTATTACACCTTTTACTTTTACGATAACATCGTCAGTCCCAGGTATAAATGTATTCAGGTAAATTTCATCTCCAATTTCATATCCAAAGTAATTTACAATACTCTCTGTGATGAATACCCCTTCATCTGGAAGCTCTGCATCTTCACCTTTTGTATTTACAAAGTGGTACATCTCGGTATCTTGCTCTAGTCCAATTACATTGACTATTTTATTTTTAGGTCCCCGTTCAATTTCAAATGGAATTTCCAATTTCCCTTCAATGACACTAGCTTCTGTGGCCTTTTCAATCTCTAAAATTTTATCTTCTGACACAAAAGTTTTAAAATTGACATTGTAATCCATTGTTTGAAAGTCTTCGAATTGCGAAATAAACATAATATCATAAGTATCCATCATGCTTATCGGCATCAAGGTTAGACTATACGTCAATGCTACACCAATCATTGTAAAAAGCAGTCTTTTTTTATTTCTTATCGCCGAGCGGATAACCGATTTCCAGTCAAAGGCAATCCTATTCCAAATAAAATCAAATTGCTCTATCCAAATCTTTTTTCCCACTTTCGGAGGCGCCGGCCTCATCGACTCGGCTGGGTGAATTTTCAAAACGCCTCTACCGCCCCAAAGCCCTGCCGCTACAGTAAACACAATTGATAAAACCACTGCGTTCACAGCGAAAACTGGATAAAAAACTGCTGTTAACATCGGAATATTAAAAACTATATCGACATATAATTGAGCCAAGATAGCAGAAGTTTTAAAACCTAATGCAATTCCCAAGACTGAACCGACTAAACCTATCAACACGGTAAGTTTGGAATAATGAAAAATTATTTTTTTGTTGGAGTACCCCATCGCCTTTAGTACTCCTATCATGGTTCGATCATTTTTAATCATTCTATTAATCATGAACACCAGTATTATTGCCGCAACCGATAAGAAAATGACAGGAATTACTGCAACGGTTTTTCTTCCGCCTTCTATTTCTTCCGTCAACATCCGATTGGATAATTGATTTTTTTTCTCGGTCAGTCTAGTTATCCCTAATTTGTCGAAATTTTCATCGATCTCATCTAGAATGTTTGTTATATCATAACCGTCTTTAGCCAAAAACAATACTTGATTGTAATAATTGCTGAAATCTAATGCGCTCTGGGCAAACGACTCGGTTACATATATGACGCCGTATTTTTTGGCATCTGGTAAAAGAATCTGTTCACTTTCCGCGAGATAAATGAATTCAGGGGAATCAACAATATTTTTAATAATCATATTATATTTTTTCCCATATACTATTATCGGTATTTCATCCCCTATGGAATACCCTCTCGCCTTGGCAAATTGCTTGATGACAAAAATTTCTCTATCATTATCCAGAGTTTTACTACCCGAATCGAAAAACAGCTGATTAATACCGCTAGGTTCAGTAATTATCTTTGTTCTGACATTTTCATCTTTAATATCAACTCGAGCTTCGTCTATAATACGTCCCTCGATATTTTCTATGCCTTCAGTTTCACCCATTTTTAAAATATTTGATTCCGAGACCGATGAAAAATCAATATACCCATCGGCAAATTGAGTCAATTCATAATAATCGTCAACAGTTACATCGAGGTTGTTAAGCGCCATACCGAGGGCAATGTAACTCATAAGTCCAAGAACAATAACCATGGTTATTGCAATATACTGAACCTTTGCACGTCTTAATACTCTTAGAACTCTAATATCAAGTATTTTCATTACCACTCAATCCTTTCAGGATCTACTGGATTTTCATTGATATAATTATGGGCGATTGTTCCACTATGAAGTTTTATAACCCTATCGGCAATATCTCCAATTGCTGAATTATGAGTAATTACAATAACAGTCTTTTTATATTTCTTGTTGATTTTCATCAATAGTTTTAGAATACTTACACCCGTGCTGTAATCCAACGCCCCTGTAGGTTCATCGCAAAGGAGTACTTTTGGATTCTTTGCCACCGCTCTAGCTATAGCCACTCTTTGCTGCTCCCCACCTGACATCT
>DAOURC010000003.1 GCA_030625285.1 Eubacteriales bacterium | reverse complement strand
TTCACAAGCAGGTTTTACAATCAATGGAAACTTCATAACAGAATCCAAATTTTCCTCTACTCCATGAAAAATTTGAAAGCTAGGCGTAGTGACATTATGATAATCAAAGACCTTTTTCGCAACAGCCTTATTCAAAGCCAACGTATGTGCCAAAACTCCCGAACCAATATAGGGAATCCCCAACATCTCTAAAACAGCTGGAATTTGAGATTGTCTGCTTTCGCCCCTAATTCCAGTGGTTAAAAGAAAAGCCAAATCAATTTCACTTTTCAATAATCGCTCAATCGTCTTTTCATCCACTATAATTTTTTCTACTTTATACTTTGTATTCAATATTTTATATATTTCATCTTTTGTAACTTCCTTTTGATGATCAACATGTTTAGCCTCCTCAGTTTCTTTGTATTCCACATGTGGTCTATCATAAATCAACCCAATTTTGTAACTCAAAGTAATTCCTCCCTTTTAAATATTTTTATAGTCGTTATATTGTATATTAAGCAAGTTATGTTACAAATCGCCAATTTGTTGTAATAATAATACACTCTTTATTTTTTCTGAATTTTTAAATGTTGTTTTTTATAACTAGAATTTTTTTTCAACTGAATAATGAGCAAGAAAAAATATGTCCTTGAAAGACATATCATATAGAAAAGATCTGCTAGAATGATTTCTGATTTTTTATAAGCATTTTACATTTTTAAAACGCTTAATTGGTTTTTTCTATAATATCCCAACTCCATTGTATCACAGAAAAAGAAAACTGTAAAATTCAGGTTTCTCAATGCCTTGATTTGGATTCAAAGCATATAGTAAAGCCACGTAAAAAGCACACCAAGAATCGGTGTGCTTTTGATATCGATAGAATCAGGTAGTTTGTAACTTAACTTACTTTAAAACAAACTTTCTATAAAAGTGAAACCTATCTTAAAACTTGTTACTTTACAAACACTAACCTAAAAAACTTTTCATATTACTCGGTACTTCTTGAATCATTAAACTAACAATCAAACAACTACCGATTCTACCAGGAAAGAAATCTTCCTAACTTATATTTACCCACCACTTTGTTTTTAAAACACAATATTCTAATTTACTTCATCCGCTTTTTCAATTCACCGTAAATATCAGTTAGGGTTATACCTTCATTAACCAAAAGCACCATCAAATGATAGATCAAATCACTGCTTTCGTAAATCAGTTCTTCTTTAGAGTTCTTTGCGCCGATGATGACTTCGCTGCTTTCTTCACCTATCTTCTTTAAAATTTTATCAATTCCTTCTTTGAATAGATAAGTCGTATAAGAGTCTTCTTTTGGATTGATTCTTCTATCCATTATTGTTTCATAGAGTCTATCTATAGTATTCTCTTGAGATGATTCATCAAAAACCTCATTAAAAAAACAACTGAAACTTCCCGTATGGCAAGCTACTCCTATCTGTTTTACCTTTAGTAGTATTGTGTCATTGTCACAATCATAATGAAAAGATTTCACATGTTGATAATGCCCGGATGTTTCTCCCTTAAGCCAAAGTTTTTGTCTTGATCGGCTAAAATAATAAGCAAGTTTTTTTTCAATTGTCAAATTCACCGCTTCTTCATTCATGTAGGCAAGCATCAGCACTTTACCCGAAGCGTCATCTTGGACTATTGCAGGAACCAATCCTTTTTCATCGTATTTGATATTCATTAGATCCTCACCTCGATACCTTTATTTTTAAGATAATCTTTTAATTCCTTTATTGATATTTCTTTATAATGGAATACAGATGCCGCTAATACTCCATCTACATCAGCTTCTTTTAAAGCATCGTAGAAATGCTTCATTTCTCCAGCTCCGCCCGATGCGATAACCGGAACATTTACAATATCGGTAATTCGCTTCAATAATTCGATATCATAACCTTTTTTCATGCCGTCTTCATCGATGCTATTGACCACAATTTCCCCGGCTCCTAAACCACAACCTCGCTTTGCCCACTCAACGACATCAATACCGGTATCGGTTCTCCCTCCATTTATAAAAACATGCCATATATTTGCATCTGTTTTCTTTGCATCAATAGATAAGACAACACATTGATTACCAAATTTTTCAGCTGCCTCTTTTATAAGATCAGGATTTTTGACAGCAGCAGAATTTACAGAAACCTTATCTGCTCCTTTTCTAAGTATCTCAACAAAATCATCTATAGTCTTAACTCCTCCACCAACACAAAAGGGTATATTTATTTTTTTTGCGACTTTTTCAACAAAATCTAGAGAAATCCCCCTTTTTTCATTCGATGCAGTGATATCGTAAAACACCAATTCATCAGCGCCCATATCACTGTAGTATTTACCAAGAATTTCAGGGTCTTCTACGTCGATGATGTCGTCAAATTTTTTCCCTTTTACAACTCTTCCATTTCTTACATCAAGACACGGAATTATTCTCTTGGTCAACATGAAATCGCCTCCTCTAGCTTTATTTTCTCATCATATAAGGCCTTTCCTATAATTGCACCGTATATACCCATAGATTTTAGAATTTCAATATCCTCTATTGTCGACACTCCACCAGATGCGATAATGTCTAAATTTACTTTTTTCATGAGTTGCTCGTACATTTTGAAATTAGGTCCTTTTAGCATTCCATCTTTTTGAATATCAGTATAAACAATCGTCCTAACACCGATATTTTCTAAATTCACGGCAAAATCCACTGCTTTGATTTCACTGATTTGTTTCCACCCATCGGTAGCGACTAATCCATTTTTAGCATCAATGGAAACACAGATTTTTTCTCCATAAACTCTAACAAGTTCACTAAGCCACTTCAAATCTTTTATTGCTCTAGTACCAATTATCACTCTACTTATGCCTGCGCTCAGCAACTCTTCAACCGTCTTTGTATCTCTGATTCCGCCGCCGACTTGAATAGGGACCTCAACACTTTTCGCAATTTTTTCAATAACAGCTCCATTGACTCTTTTCCCATCTTTAGCTCCATCTAAATCAACTATATGCAAATACTCAGCGCCCTTCGATTGCCATTTAAGAGCAACTTCAACAGGGTCAATCCCGTATACAGTCATCTTGGAATAATCACCTTGAGTCAATCTCACACATTTTTCATTTCTTATATCAATTGCTGGAAATATAATCATTTATCATCTCTCCCAAGGCTTTTAATAGATTCGCTCCAACCTGTCCACTTTTTTCTGGATGAAATTGAAATCCTATCACATTTTTATTTCTGACTATAGCGGGAATAATTTCTCCATACTCTGTATAAGCCAACATTTCGTCATTTGAAGACTTCGCATAGTAAGAATGCACAAAGTACACATAATCATCAGGTTTAATATACTTTAATAATGTATCTTCTTTTTTTATTATTAAATTATTCCATCCCATATGAGGAATCTTTTTTTCTTTTTCCAATTTGACTATCTCACCGGAAATAAGACCGAGCCCTTCATATTCACCATATTCATAACTCTTATCATATAAAAGCTGCATACCGAGGCATATTCCAACCAACGGTTTGCCGGTATCCGCAAATTTTTTTATCGCGATATCCAGTCCTTTTTCCTTCAAAAGACTTATCGCATCTCTAAACGCTCCTACTCCCGGCAATAAAACAAAATCGGCATTTATTATCTTTTCTATTTCATCTGTAATTACCGTATCAATCCCTGCAATTTTTAGTGCAGTTTGAACAGAATTTATGTTGCCTAAACCATAATCAACAATAACATTCATTACAAAACCCCTTTTGTCGATGCAATTTGATCATCCATAACCGTTACAGCATCTTTCAACGCCCTTCCCAAACTTTTAAAAACAGCTTCTATCTTATGATGCTCATTTTCGCCATATAAAAGATTCACATGCAGGTTCATCCTCGATTCAAAAGCGAAAGCCCTAAAAAATTCTTTGAAATTTTGCGTGTCCATTTGTCCGATTTTCTCTCTGTTGAATTCCAAATTATAAACCAAATACGGTCTATTACCTATATCTATCGATACAATGGCCAAGCTCTCATCCATAGGCGTTGTCATACTGGAGAATCTTTTTATTCCTCGTCTATCTCCAATAGCCTCTAACAAACCTTTCCCTAAAACAATCCCAATATCCTCGACGCTGTGATGGTCATCCACCTCTAAATCGCCTTCACACTTCAGAATAATATCAAATCCGCTATAAAAACCTAGACTTACCAGCATATGATCTAGAAATCCAATTCCCGTATCAATTTCAGCCTTCCCTGTTCCATCTAAATTTAAAATCAGATTAATACTAGTCTCTCTAGTATCCCTTTCAATCTTGGCACTTCTCATCGTAATACCTCCTGATTTTCTCGACAACCATCTCATTTTCCTCTTGAGTTCCAATCGTCATTCGAATGTATCCCTTTAAATCACCACCAAATTCTCTTATTAAAATACCAAAAGATTTAAGGTAATCATTCAACTTATCGTCGCCTTGAAAAAGGATAAAATTTGCATGTGATGGAATTGGATTCAATCCGAGTTTGTCGAGTACTTTCCATACTTTCTCTCTTTCTTCTTTAATCAATTCTATGTTTTTATTTACACCATCAATATTTTCAAGGGCTTTTAAACCTATTTCCTGGGAAATAACATTTAAATTATACGGAGATTTCACCCTCTTTATATATTTCACTATCGACTCGTTCGCCGCTAAATACCCTAGCCTTATTCCAGCCACTGCATACGCTTTTGAGAACGTTCTAAGCACAATCAAATTTTCATAATCATTGATCATATCGATGACACTGTCTTTTGCAAACTCGATATACGCCTCGTCAATTACAACTATCGCATCAGATTCTATTAAGATTTTTTCAATGGATTCTTTTTCAATAAAACTTCCAGTCGGATTATTGGGATTGCTGAGCATGACAATTTTGGCCTTTGTTTCATTGATAAATTTGATAAAACCTTCCGTGTCAAAATATCGATTGTCGACTAATTTATACCCTTCGTATTTTCCATTATAGATAGTCGTAAAAATTTTATACATGCTGAAAGTCGGATCAATGCTTACGACATATTCCTCAGGCTCGAGAAATGTCTTTAGTATAAGTTCAATCAGTTCGCTAGAACCGTTTCCTGCAATAAGTTCATTTTCTTTCTTTCCAGTCATGTAGCTTAAGGCTTTTATCAACTTGACAGCTTGATTGTCCGGATATCTGTTCAACCCTTCCTTCCAATCTATTCCCTCGTTGGCATCCAATTTAATTGAGTAATCTATATCACTTACTTCGTATGCTTTTAAATCTAAAACAGCTTTTCTAACATATTTTTTCATGATCAAAGTCCTTCCATTCTAACTTTTATAGAATTGGCGTGTCCTGTTAGAGATTCATCATCTGCAAGTCTGATGATATCCTCCCCTGCACCCTTAAGCGCTTTTTCACTGTAATACAACAAAGATGTTTTTTTATAAAAATCATCAACCGAAAGCGCCGAAGAAAATCTAGAAGTTCTACTAGTCGGCAGCGTATGATTGGGACCAGCAAAATAGTCTCCAACAGGCTCTGGTGTATATTCCCCTAAGAATATCGCTCCAGCATTTTTAATCTTCTTATAATCTGAAAAAGGATCTTTAGTTAGAATTTCCAAATGCTCTGGTGCCAATCTATTCGCGATCTCAAAGGTTTCTTTTTTACAACTAGTTAGAATTATTGCTCCATAGTCAGTAAGCGCCTTTTCCGCTATTTCTCGCCTGTCTAGTTTACTCAATTGAATTTTCAATTCTTCTTTAATTTTTTCGCCTAATCTCTCACATTCCGTAACGACAATAGACGCCGCTCTTTCATCATGTTCAGCTTGCGCAATCATATCAGCAGCAATATATTTGGGGTTTGCCGATTCATCAGCTAAAATCAAGACTTCACTAGGGCCTGCAATCATGTCGATTCCGACGATTCCAGAAACACTTCTTTTAGCCATGGCAACATATATATTACCCGGTCCGACAATTTTATCTACTTTGGATATTGTTTCTGTTCCGAATGACAACGCCGCTACCGCCTGAGCACCACCAATTTTATATACACTCTTCACTCCAAGCAAATCAGCTGCAACTAAAACCGAATCTTTTATTTTTCCCGTTCTGCTAGCTGGTGTGGTAATTACAATGTCTTTTACTCCAGCAAGCTTGGCAGGAATGACATTCATCATAACAGTCGAAGGGTAAGAAGCCGTTCCTCCTGGAACATAAATGCCGACTTTTTCAATAGGATTAATCAATTGTCCTAAGATAATGTCGCTACCTTTTTTAAATGTAAAACTCTTTTTTATCTGCTTTTTATGAAATTCAGTGATATTATCAATAGCTTTTTCTAATGAACTTTTTAACTTTGGATCTATATTCTCTTTTGCTTCTTTAAATTCTTCATCTGTTACCTTCACATTTTCTAAATCTACTCCATCAAATTTTAAAGTATATTTACTAATGCTTTTATCTCCATTTTCCCTAACATCTTTGATGATTTCGTTGACTTTAATTATGATGTCTTCCGATTCCATCTGAGTTCTTTTAATGAGTCTCTCAATCTTATCCATGTCATTTTGTGCGTTGAAGTATTTAATCATTTTATTTCCCTCCTAGAATCTCTTCAATTTGCTCTATAAGCCCGAACTTAAATCTATAACTGACTTTATTTGCAATAAGTCTCGCACTTATATCTTCCAAATCTTCTAAAACCACTAAATCGTTGGCTTTCAAAGTGCTTCCAGTTTGAACAATATCAACTATGACATCTGCAAGCCCCATGATCGGAGCGAGTTCAACTGAACCATTCAGTTTAATCACTTCAATCTTTTGATCTCTTTCCTTGAAAATGCTATAAACATAGTTTGGATACTTTGTAGCAATTTTCAGCACTTCATTCTTCTTGAATATCGATTGTTCTTTGAATCCCGCAATTGAAAACTTGCATTTTCCAAAACCCAGATCCATGATTTCATAAACATCACTCTCAGATTCTAAAAGAATGTCCTTTCCAACTATACCTATATCGGCAACGCCTTTTTCTACATATGTGATTACATCAGATGGTTTTACAAAAATGAATGTTATATTTTTTTCGTTGTTGGTAAACTTCAGTTTTCTTGATTCTTGATCAATATTCGAGACTAAGTCATATTTTTCGAATAATTTTAATCCTTCATCCGCGAGTCTTCCTTTTGCAAGAGCTATCGTGAGTTTATCCATTATTTTGCCTCCTTAAGCAACAATCCTACAAATTCATCCATATCTACAGAAAATCCTATAGCTGATGCTTTTTCTCCAAATTTCTCCGTTAGACGATCATATCGTCCACCGCTTAGAATTTTTTTGTTTGACTGAAAATAATATCCTTTAAATATGATTCCATCATAATAATCCAAATCCGCAATCATGGATAAATCGAAGTGGATATATGGAATCATTTTATTGCTGGCAAAGATGTCTTTTAAATCTTCCAATTCCTTTAAGGCATTTTGCATCCCGATATTCATCGGATATTCTCTAGCTTGATTAATAACCTCTTCCATATCTCCTTGCATAGTCAATATATTTTCTAATAGAAGGCTTTTAATATTATTTTTTTTCAATAAACTTTTAAGCCCATGCTTGTTCTTCTTTGCAATATAATTCTTGATCTTGATTTCAAGTTCGATATCGACATCGATTTCTTCAAAATAACTATCTAAATACTTGCTTGATCCCAGTTCTAAAATAAATGGTCGATCAATTTTTTTCATCAGATTGACAGCCATGGTTATCATCTCTTGATCCGCCAATAACGAATCCTCTCCTAGATATTCAATTCCCATTTGTCTCATTTCCTTGATATTATAATTTTCGTTATTGAGATAAATTTTAGAATTGTAATAAACCTTCAACGGTTTGTCGTTTTCCCATTTGCTAAAAATCTTTCTCAAAACATTCATCGTAATATCGGGTCTCAATATATAGACTTCGGAATTACCCGAAAGCACCTTGACAGTCTTTTTACTATCTGTTCTAAGATTCGAACAGACAAACTCATCATAACTTTGAAAGATTTTCGGTTCAATCATCCAATAACCACTATCTTCAAAATAATCCTCCAACTCTCTCTCGATGTTTTTTCTAAATTTAGTTGCCGCCAATTCCTCTAAAATACTTTTAAATTGCATACCATTTCCTCCATCCAAAAAATTAAAAAACCATATGGGCATTAAACCCATATGGTAAGTATATTTATTACTTTTCCATCATAGATTCAAGCTCTCTTAAAACAAAGCAATTAGAGCTTGCATCTATGAACATTTTTTCAGTCCATTCTTACAAACTCTTTAATCTATGATGATGATGTAATTGTATTAAATATGATATTTTAGATAACATTTTCATCTTCTCCTGCTAAATTCTTAATTTGCATAAGTATATCACCGCATTAATAATTATGCAAGTGTTTTTAAACTAAAGATTTTAGCAAGGTTCCACGATGGATTCTTCCTACAAATCTTTCGTCGTCATCAAGAACGGCAATTGGATATTTTGTCTCGAGAGCAAGTTCTATGATTTCTTTAACATAAGCGTTTTTATTAACCGCCTTGAAATTCGTATGCATTACATCTTCAATGCTTATTTTTTCTTTGCCCGCTCTAAGCACGTCGTCTGCATCGACAACACCTTCAACTTTGCCGGTTTCTCTATCTATGATAAAGCCGTATTCAAAGTCAGAATCGTCGATTATTCCTAAAGCAATTTTTGGTTTTGTTAATCTTCCCAACTTCATTGCAGATTTTCTCATGATGTTTTCGGCTTTTAAAATTCTACTTCGATCGATATCCTGAATAAAGTTGCTTATATAATCATTCTCTGGATTATCAAGAATTTCTTCAGGTGTACCGATTTGAATGATTTCACCGTCTTTCAACACCGCAATTCTATCACCGAGCTTAAACGCCTCATTTACGTCATGAGTGATGAAGATTATAGTCTTTTTAAACTTCGACTGAATATCCAGCAGTTCATCATGCATATCTCTTCTAATCAGTGGATCAAGAGCACTAAAAGGTTCATCCATGAGCATTATTTCCGGATCGTTGGCAAGAGCTCTTGCAAGTCCTACTCTCTGCTTCATACCCCCGCTAAGTTGAGAAATATTATAATCTTCCCAACCTTCCAATCCTACTATTTTTAGCATTTCCATACTCTTTTTATATCGCTGTTCTTTTTTTACGCCTTTTATTTCAAGTCCAAATTCTACATTTTGAATAACATTTTTATGACTGAAAAGTCCAAAGTGCTGAAAAACCATAGCTACTTTATTTTGTCTATATTCTCTTAGCTTTTTTTTATCAAACTCTAAAATATTTTCATCATCTACAAAAATCTTTCCATCTGTCGGTTTATTCAATAAGTTTATACATCTTATCAAAGTCGATTTTCCGCTTCCTGAAAGCCCCATAATTACAAAAGTTTCACCTTCACTGACTGAAAAGCTTACATTTCCAACCCCTACAGTATGCTTTGTGGTTTTTGAGATTTCTTCTCTATTCATACCATTTTTGAGATGTTGAAGAACTTTGTTTGGATGCTTTCCAAATATTTTAGTTAAATTTTCCACTCTTATTTTTTCCATTAAAGCATCCTCCTATTTATCGTATTTGAATTTTTCCCCAATCGATTGGGTTAATCTATCAATAATTATCGCTACAAAAACAATACTTATTCCCGCTTCGAATCCCATAGCTATATCAGTTCTATTTATTGCTATCAAAACATTATATCCAAGACCCTTTGCGCCGATCATCGAAGAAACTACAACCATCGCCATCGCCATCATAGTCGTCTGATTGACACCCGCCATAATTGTAGGCATGGCCTGAGGAATCTCTACTTTAGTTAAAGTTTGCCAAGTTGTAGGCCCAAAAGAATAAGCAGCTTCTTTGATTTCTTTTGAAACACTTTTAATAGCCAAGTTTGTAAGCCTTATAACTGGCGGTAAAGAATAAATCGTTGTTGCAAATACTGCTGGTACCGTACCTAAACCAAATAACATGATTGCCGGAATAAGATAGACAAAACTCGGCATGGTCTGCATGGCATCAAGTATTGGTCTAACAATGGAATCTACTCTCTTTTTATAAGCAGATATAATGCCTAAAGGTATTCCTAATATTAAAGAAATAATTACCGCTGTTATTACAACGGAAATTGTCAATACTGTTTGTTCCCAATAACCCATAAATCCGATTGCTAAAAGCATCACTGCAAAGATTATTCCGCTTTTTAAATTTTTCGATTTCCATCCTGCATAAAATATCAATGCAATGATTACAAACCAAGGAATCCAGTTTAAAAAATCCTGCATTCTCAAAAGTACAGCTAAAATTCCACCTTTGATACTTTGAAATACTCCAGAATAATTGATTGTTAACCATTTTACAAAATCTTCTACAACTTCTCCAATTTTTATATCTATCAATTGAGGAAATTCATTCATAATACCACTCCCAAAATTTTAGCAGACCAAAAGGTCTGCTAAATCGATTCTTATTTCAATGCATCCATTACCTTATTATATACATCTTCAGGCACCCATGTTTTCCAAAGCTCTTCTTCTTCTTTCAAGAACCATTCTGCCGCTTCAGCAATCTCAGCTTCATTATCTTGCATATAAGCAAGAGCCTTTGCAGTTAAAGCAGATGAAGTGTGATAATTTTTCAAAAATTCTGCAACTTCAGGATTTCTCTCAACAAATCCAGGATTTGCAACAATTGTAACGTCTACTGGTTTAAAAGCACAAGGATACTGAGCTTCTTCATTCCATAGAGCTTCATCAAAAGGAGCTTCTTCTAAAAGCACTAAATCATACTTTCCAGATATCCATGTCGGTTCCCAATAATAACCTACCCAAGGCTCACCTTTTTCATAAGCAGCCGATAGAGAAGCCGCTAAAGCTCCAGAAGTACCCGAACCAACTATATTATACATTTCAGTTAATTCATAGTAATCAGCTTTGATTTCAATAATAGTTGTCACAGCCCACGCTGGTGGTGCATTTACAATAATCGATCTGCCAGGATCTTCTGCATCCGGAAACAAATCAGCATATTTTTTCAAATCTTCAACAGTTTTCAAATCAGGTGCTAAAGCTTCAATTCCTCTTTCCGAATCCCCTTCAATCAAGTATCTAGGAACATATAATCCTTGATCATTGTCATCGAAATTTGTACCAAGTTCAATCATCTTACCTTGCTCTCTATATTCTCCATAAGCAGGTAAATTATCTTGCCACATTTCCATTTCAAGACTTACATCGCCAACTACCATTCCTTCAAGTAGATTAGCTGAAGAACCCGGCATTATATCCGTTTCATATCCGTACCCATTTTCTAAAATAAATGCAGCAATAGCATTATGTAGTATCAAACTATCCCAACCTGCATCTGCAAATATTATAACCTCTTTATCATTTATTACCTCATCAGTACCACCACTACACGCTGTAGCAATTAACAAAACACTAATTAAAATAAAAAACAAAAAAATTCTCCTACTAGAATTTTTCATAATTCGTACCTCCTCGTTTTTAATAACAACTCAATTTTAACATATGGGTTGTTTTTAGTCAAATTATAGAGACATAACAACCATTTTGTATTATAATAAATAGATGTAAATAAAAAGGAAAGAAAGAGGGATTAAGCTAATGAAACCTCAACCACGTTATATTCGAATCGCTATAGATATCGCTGAATCTATAGTCAACAAAGAGTTATTGGCAAGTACGAAAATAAGCGGAAGATCGACACTATCAAGTAAATATGGTGTATCGCCTGAAACTATAAGAAAAGCTATCGCCTTATTAAAGGATTGTGAGGTTGTTTCATCAACTCCAAAAAACGGCATTACCATTCTCAATATAGAAAATGCTTCATTATTTATAAGCAATATGCATACAAGCAACAAATCCAATGATTTGAGAAAAGATATCAAGGAATTACTTGATGAAAAATCATCTATTGATAATCGGATAAAAGACAAAATTGACCATGTTTTTGAATTGAGTTCTCGACCAAAACACATTGCAAATTTTTATCCTTACGAACTTCAAACACCAAAAGATTCACATCTTGTCGGCAAAACAGTAGGTAAAAGTTCATTTTGGTTTCACACAGGTTCAACTATAGTCATGATAAAAAGAGATGATAAAACTATTCTCTCGCCAGGACCTAATGCTAAATTCAAAAATAACGACACCATCGTTTTTGTCTGCAAAGCTGAACATTATGAACTAACTAAGAACTTTATTACAAGCAAAGAGTAGACCTGATAACCTACTATTCATACACTACAAAAAAAATTAATGAGTAGCTTTTGCTACTCATTTCATTATTACTTCTTCTTTTTACCAAAGTACTTTCTCTGATATATTTGTAAAAACAATATTGTTCCAGTAACCGCAAGAGTCAACATCGCTACCTTTTGAACTTTTAGCATTACAGGATTACCTGGATTAATAAGCATAACATAAATCGTTATAATGACAAACGGCACTGTCATATATCTATGGAACAATCTTATATACTTCGAAAATTTCTTACTCATCATATATACCCCTCTCTTTTACATGTTTCCTTTAATATTACAACTAACTGAATAAAAAAGTATGTAACAATCGTTACCGTTCATTAATTTGATTTATTTTTTGCAATAATACATGTATAATTATATGCGGTGTGACAATTCTGATTATTCAAATTTCATTACACCCACGGAGGCTCGTATATGAAACTCAAAAATAAAATTCTTTTTTTAATCCTATCGTTCACTACATTTTTAGTAATTATCAGTTCATTTTTGATATCTACTTATGTTATGAAAGGATATATAGAACTTGAAGAAAATCACTTTAATAAGGATGTCGAGCGAATAGAATTTGGTATACAATCAGCGATTGATCATATCATTCCACAATCACAAGATTGGTCTACTTGGGATGATTCATACTATTTTATACTTGGTCAAATGCCAAACTATATAAATGCGAATATTTCACCTGACACATTTGAAATATTGAAAATAAATCACTTTATTTTATCTGATCTTAATGGAAATACTGTATTCTCCAAAAGTTACGATTTACTTGCTGAGCAATATATCGATACTCCAATAGAATTAATTGAATCGGCTTTTGAAACCCCTTATGAATCAGGTCTGATGTTGATTGAAAACAAACCCGTCATCGTTACGACTCAACCTATTTTAAAAACCGATGGTGAAGGTCCTATTGTTGGTTATCTATCTTTCGCAGCGGATATCGATGCCAGTCATATTGATGCCATTGTTTCTAATACGCGATTCAATATAGAAAAAGAGAATTTTTCTTTACCTTATAACGAAAAAGAACTTATTCACACAACAAAAATAACAGATGATTTCTCAAAAGCTGATTTCTATATACCATACATAAATACTGAAAAAGCCTTATTTTTATCATTGACGAACAACAACGAGATTGTAGCCCTTGGTAGAGCAACAATTTACAAAACCCTAACAACACTGTTATTATCTTTTTTCATACTAGGTCTTTTACTTTACTTGAGTATGAAAAAATTTGCTTCACAAATCCAAAAACTCAGCAATAGTGTATCAAACATCGCTCATGGAGAAGATTTATCTAAACGTATTGATGTTTCCGGTTCATACGAACTTGACTTGCTTAGTGACGAAGTGAATTTTATGCTAGAGCGCATTGAAAATTTAAATCAATCCCTATTTGAATACGCGACTACAGATATCCTGACAGGCATATTCAATAGGCGAATAGGCATACAAAAACTTAAAGAAGCTATGGCATTATCAGATGAAAACAAAAAAACATTTACCATTGCTTACATCGACATAAATAATCTTAAGCATCTAAACGACAATCACGGCCACGCTGTAGGAGATAAACTTATTATCGATACAGTCAGATTTATTCAAAGACACATCCACCCCGAAGACTCTTTATGTAGACTCGGCGGTGATGAGTTTCTTTTAATAATGCCGCTCACCTCACTTGTAGATGCAAAAGCATTATTCAATTCAACTGAAGATATCCTAGATGAATTGAACTGCACTCCAAACAAATTATATGAAATTAATTTTAGCTATGGTCTAGCTGAATATAACTACAAGCTCGGTTATAACCTTGATCAATTTCTTGAATATGCTGATACTGAAATGTACAACCATAAAATCCGAACTAAACATAGCACCGATTAAATTCAATAAAAAAACCTCCCCCCATTTCTATAAAGAAATCCAAGGGGGAGGTTTTTAGTTATTAATCTTCTTCTTCTTCTTCATCGTCTTCGTCTTCGTCTTCGTCGTCATTGTCTCTATTTTCATTGGATTTACCAGGATTTTCTGGTTTACCTTTATTGCCATTATCTACATCTTCTTGATCTGTTTCTAAATCAACATCCTCATTATTATTCCCGTTTTCAGCTTTTCTTGCTTCAATCTCTTCCTTCATAGCTTCCTTATGAGCTGCAATTGCAGCTTTCATTATCTCTTTGTTCATTTTCACATGACCATTCTTAGCTTCTTCAGTATTTTGAAATTGCTCTAGATTCTCTAAACTATAAAAGAATTCTTTGACCGACATAACCTCAGTTCTATTTTCAGCAGCAACCGGGTTGATTTCTTTTTCGATCTTAGTGAGCTTTTGAAGTCCTACAGAAACGCCTTTTGCTTCAGCCTCTTCATGTTCTTCATTAGTTGCTTGAAGTATTACAACATCGACATCTTTATATAACTCGTTATTCTCAATCAATTCAGCCAGTTTTTTATCGATATTATCATTGTCGTTTTTCTTTTCAACAGTAGTTAAAAGTATTTTTCCATCATCCACCGCTAAATACTCTAAAAATTTAGCATTGGATACTAACTGATTAAGAACATATTCGATAGGTTTACCAATCATATTCTCATCAATGATATCTTCACCATCGACATTTATCGCTTCAAGTCCGATAACTTTATCGTTTCTATTGAGCTCGATTTCGACGCTTGGGTTTATATCAAGCGCCACAACTGAATATACAGTATTTTGTAGTTGATAAGCATACGCTCCTACCGACACTGCCAACATTAAAACAGCAGCAATTGCATATCTCATCCAATCAGTTTTTACACTTGAAATTACATCTTCAGTTAAAAAATAAACTTCCTTTCCAACTCTGCAATCATCTTTTTTAACAATTTTTTTTGTATTCATTCCCTGCGTCATTACAACACAATATTTATCTTTGATTTTTACGATAACACCTTTATTCACAGTGAATACCTCCTCACTTAATATCCAAATACTCATTTATGGTTTCATAATCTCCCGACAAAACAATTGCCATTGCAATTATGAAGTTTCTACTTCTTTTTAGTTGTTTATTTGTCACATTCATTTTGCTTATTATTTCTTTTCTAGGCAAATTGCCTTTTTCTTTTAATAACTTTAATATAGTTTCATCGGAAACAATCAATCTAGTAACTTCTTTGGCGTTCGATTTTGTTATCTGATGCTTCGGCAAGGTATCCATCAACTTTTCAAATGAAATATCATACTTTTCCAACTCATCTGATAATCTCAATATTTCATTCTTCAAAATGAATTCTCTCTCTATATCCTTTTGATCCGATATACTATCATCAATAGAATCCCTTAAAAACTCTTTGTTTTTCTTTCTTTTATAAAAATCCTTAAGTCTGCTCTCAATAACAAGTTTTGCATAACTTAAAAACTTTCCTTTACCAAAATCATACCGGTTGATAGCCTCATTGAAGGCATCTAGTGCGATGGAAAATTCATCCGAATTATTTACATCTACATAGTGACCGGTAAAATCCGATACTTTTTTGATAATAAACGGGAAATACTCTTTTATAAATTCATTCCTTACTTCATCCTGATTTTCTTCTTTTATTTCTGCTAAAGCTTCTATCAATGTTAGATTCAAGACGCACTTCCCCCTAATTTGTTATGGAGTTGTTAAAATTACGTATAACTCCATCAAATCATCATATTTTTCAATGAAATTATCATACTGAGCTAATTCAATATATGCTTCAGCGTTTAATTGAGCAACAAGAACAACAAATTCAGCATATAGAATATCTAGCTCATCATTATCCAGACCAACAATTGTAGCTGTTAAAGCCAATACTGCGTCTCTTTTTGCAATGTAATCAACATTCTCAAGTAATGTAACATATCTCATATCTTCATAAGTATCCAATAACAACTCTACTTTTGAAATCAATACTATTATATCAAATAATTCAGGGTTAGTTAAGTCGTCAATTTCCGCGATATATTCATCAAACATATCCTCTACTCCTATGATATAAACTCCATAGTTTGCTCCAGTTGTAAATTCAGGAGCTTCAAGGATAACTTCCATTTGAATTTTATATACATTTAAAGCAGCGATTCCTTCAGTGATAGTAAACATATCATCTAAATAATCTAGCAACGCTTCCAATACTACTATTGCCTCAGCTAGCACTATAGGATCAGGATTAGGAACAACAAGGCCATTCCAAAGGTTGAATTTGATCAAAAATGATACTCCAGTTTCAGTATCTCCCCACGCAAAACCATCAGCATCTAAAATTGCATTTATACCATCTACTAAATCTTCATAGTATTCAAAAGTATCACAAAGCGCTTCAAGCTCTTCAACTAAAGCTTCGATAACTTCTCTGTCTTCTGGATCATCCAATAGAATATATGCTTCAATTTGCGCCGCTAAGCTTGTATCCACTTCTTCGCATTTTACAATAATCAATTCTACCTTATCAATAAATTGATACCATAGGTAAGTCTCTTTCAACTCTTCGAGTAACAACTCAATAGCATCTTTATCGATAGGATCCACATCAAGCAATACTTTAATTTCGTCGATTAAACCTTCTGTCTCAGTTCTGTTGTATTTAATAAGCATCTTATTTACATACAAAACAAAGTTATCTGCATGAAACTCTTTGCTCAATCCATGCGGCAATTCCAGTTTTTTTGCAAGTCCAGGAGGTAGATTACCTTCTCCTCTTTTAAATAGTCCCCACGGCAAACCATTGTAAATTCTTGAATGGAAACTCTTCAGCATATACTGATCCATATTCAAGTTTTTATAAGGAACCGCAAAAGCCATGCTCGGCAGTAATGTACTCATCAAAAGCACTAAAACCAATATAATACTTATCTTTCTTTTCATTTTAAAAACCCTCCTCATTATATCTCGTTATAGAAATACGAAAAAAACAGAATTTATGGTACCTCAAGTTCATACAGAATGAAAAAACAGCGAAATTATATCCGCTGCTTCTTTTCTATACTATATAAAGTTTTCATATCCTTCTAGATCCAACTTCTCTATTACCTCTTTAATCTGCTTCTGAAGTTCTGTTCCTACCGGAATACCCGTATCTTTTCTCTCCATCCAAGCAATATGTTCTTTTTCTCCAGCAGTGTAGATTTTCTCTTCACCAGGCATTTTGTCACTGTTTCTTAAGCTTCTTAAAATATCCCCGGCTATTCTTTTGAATATATCCACATTGATGAAATTTTCAACATTTATCGCTATAAAGAAATGTCCAAGCTGATAAGGTTTTTGATTCCCGTTTTCATCATGATCGGATATATCTTTTAAAAACTTTCCGTCTTGAAGAGCAGCAGATAAAATTTCAACAACAGTTGCATAACCGTAACCTTTATAACCAGCCAGTTCTTCTCCTATTCCACCGAGAGGCGTCAATGCAGCTTTTCCTAAAACCAGATCTTTAAGTATCCCATCTGTATCGGTTCTTGCACTGCCTTCCCTGTCGATAACCCATCCTTTTGGAGTTTCTTTTCCTTCTCTGGCATATCTTTCTATCTTTCCTCTTTGCGATATCGAAGTAGCACAATCCAAAGCAAATGGAAAAGCTTCATCAGTTGGAATTCCTATAGTTAAAGGGTTGGTCCCAAGCATGTTTTCAACACCGAAAGTCGGAGCAATGGAAGGTCTTGCATTTGTCCCTGTTATACCAATCATTCCAGCTTCCGCAGCCATCAAAGTATAATAACCTGCTATTCCGTAATGCGATGAATTTCTCACCGCAACCATGCCCATTCCATACTCTTTAGCTTTATCAATGGCCATTTGCATCGCTTTTTTCGCTACAACATGACCCATTCCGTCGTTTCCATCTAGAACTGCCGTCGTCTCAGTTTCTTTAATAACATCGATAGCAGTGATAGGATTTAAAATCCCCTTTTTGATTCTATCATAGTAAATCGGCTTGAATCTTCC
>DAOURC010000174.1 GCA_030625285.1 Eubacteriales bacterium | reverse complement strand
CTTGCTCGCTGTTTCCCTCTTAAAGTAGGAAGCCTTGGATAACTGATTTCCTTAACTACAGTCAACAGTGCAGGCAATTGAATTTGAAGCTTTTCATAACCTTCTTCAATTAATCTTTCTACAACTATTTCATTATCTTTTATTTCATTGATTTTACTGACATATGTTGCTAATGGTAAATCCATAGCTGAAGCAATATTCGGTCCCACTTGACCTGTATCACCATCAGTTGCTCTTTCTCCTGCAATAACAAGATCGACATCTTGAATTTTCTCAATTGTTTTTACTAATACATAGGCAGTCGACCAAGTATCAGCTCCAGCAAATTTTCTATCAGAAACTAATATACCGTCATCACAACCCATGGCTATTGCTTCTTTTAACGCTTTTGAAGCACTAGGTGGTCCCATACTTATAACTGTCACTTTTCCCCCATATTGCTCCTTAAGTTGAATTCCCGTCTCAATAGCATATAGGTCTAATGGATTTATGATACTTTCAACACCATCTCTGATCATTGTTCCTGTTTCTGGATCCATTTTTACATTACTAGTTTCAGGAACTTGTTTAATTGGAATAACTATGTTCATGAATTTCCTCCTTATAATTGGTCTACTGGTCTTACCATTAATTGAAATTTATCATAATCTTCAGAATATTTAAATGATTGTTTATATTTTCACAAACAATTAATGAAAAAATAAAAAAAGACCTTAAAAAAGGTCTTCGATATTTTCATTTTCCATACTCTCGCTAACAGAATCAAAATGCCTTCTCATCGCATTTTTAGCTGCTTCAATATCTTTATTACAAATCGCCTCTACAACATCCTTATGAATTTTTAGAAGCCTTCCTTGTTCATTGATATTCTTGATAATAATTTTTCTAGCATCAATTATGAAATTTGTCATCAAGGATGATATTGCATCCAGGACAGTAATAATCAGAAAATTCCCTGTAGCATGGGCGATCAAATAGTGTATCTCTTTATCGATTTCAACACTATGTTCCTCATTTTTACTGTATTCGAGTTCTTTAATCAAAGCTTTTAATTTCTCTAAATCTTCGGCAGAAATTCTCTGCGCCGCCAGTCCTACCGCTTCTACTTCTAGTATAATTCGTATTTCCAAAATATCGTTAAACGTGCCATTATTAAGTTTGAACATTATTGATAAAGGTTCCAACATTATAGCCGTATTTGAATCTTTGACAAAATTCCCTTCACCAGGACGACTTTCAACCAACCCCATAATCTCAAGAGATCTAATGGATTCTCTTATTGATGCTCGTGATACGTTAAAACTCTCTGCCAATTGCCTTTCTCCAGGCAATTTATCTCCTTTTTTAAGGTCACCAGATAATATCAAATCTTGAAATTGTTTGTTAATCTGCCGATAAATTTTTTCGGGTTTGATAGGACTAAACATTAAAAACCTCCACTATTTATTTGCAAATGTTAGTAATTATCACTATTGATTGATAACTAATTCACAATAAGTACTTATACTAATATTATATCATTTATTACAGCAAATTATGATAGCATGATTCAACAAATTATTTTACACTATCTGTTTCGATGGAAAATAATATTTATTCTATCACATAATTGCAAATATATACTACATCTATTTCCTTTATAATTCATCAATCGAGATTTTCTTTTGAGTTTTAGATAAAAAAAACAAGGAAGTTCACAAGAGTTTTTCAGCGAACTTCCTTACTTTTTTCTATAATCCTATATCTGTTCTATACATCTTCCCATCGAAGTGTATCTTATCGATGTTTTCATATATTTTCTCTCTGGCTTTATGCTTATCTTCAGCCAAAGTCGTGACTCCCAAGACTCTTCCGCCATCGGTCACTAATTTACCAGCTTCAAGTTTTGTCCCTGCGTGAAATATCATGACATCATCATCAATATTTCCAAAAGTTATTTCTTTTCCTTTTTCATAGCTTTCAGGATAACCACCAGATGCTAGTATCGTGGTTACAGCTATTCTTTCATCCCACTCGAGCTTGAGCTGATCAAGTTCATTATCGACTGTTTTCATAAAGACTTCTGCCAGATCATTTTTCATCTTCGGTATAACAGATTGAGTCTCAGGATCTCCAAAACGGACATTGTATTCAAGAATATAAGGCTCGTTGTCTTCATTTATTATCAGACCGATGAACAGCACTCCGTTGAAATCTATATTATCCTTTTGAAGTCCATCCAAGGTCTTCTTAAGAACATCTTTTTCGACTAAAGTTATCATTTCATCTGTAAGCTTGTCATTAGGAGATATCGCTCCCATACCGCCGGTATTGAGACCTTTATCCTCATCATAAGCTTTTTTATAATCTCTAGCACTCTCTAGCGGCACAATATTGTTATTGTCCACCAAACATAGTATAGAAGCTTCAAAACCGCTTATGAATTCTTCTACCAGCACCCTATCTCCAGCATCTCCAAATTTTCTATCATCAAAGATACAAGATAAATCCATTATGGCTTCTTCTTTTGTCTTAGGAATCAAAACTCCCTTCCCGGCAGCTAATCCATCAACTTTTATTACCAGTGGATATGAATACTTCTCTATTCCTTTAACAGCTTCTTCTTTATTTGTAAAAACATCAAATTTAGATGTTAAAATTCCGTGTTTAACCATAAATTCCTTTGAAAAGATTTTACTTCCTTCCAATTGAGCTCCAACTTTACCAGGACCGAATACCTTGATGTCTTTTTCTCTAAATCTGTCAGCTATCCCATCAACCAAAGGCTGCTCAGGACCTACTACAACCAAATCTATATTATTGGCAGTGGCATATTCCAGTATTTCATCTTGATCGCTTAAATTTATGTTCGCAGTTGTAGCTATATCTGTCATACCAGGATTCCCTGGAATAGCGTGTATTGAAGTTACACTATCACTAAGTGATAGTTTCCATACAATAGTGTGTTCTCTTCCACCACTACCTAAAACCAAAACATTCATATTAAGCCTCCTTAGTGTTTAAAGTGTCT
>DAOURC010000194.1 GCA_030625285.1 Eubacteriales bacterium | reverse complement strand
TGATTGGTTCTGCAGAGAAACAGGTTGGTGTCCATACACTTCTCAACATGATTTATGATTACATGCCTACTCCAAAAGATATGAATAATGGAGAATATGAAGGAACTGATCCTAAAACTGGTGAGGTCAAGATTCAAAAAGCTGATGAGAATGGACCTTTTAGCGCGTTGATATTCAAAACTATTGTTGACCCGTTTGTTGGAAAAATTTCGTTGTTTAAAGTTTATTCAGGCAAGATAAAAAAAGATAAGGAAGTTTATAATCCTAATAGAGATGAAACTGAAAAAATTTCTTCGATTTTCTTATTGAGAGGTAAAAATCAAATGGAAGCTAGTGAAATTGTTGCAGGGGATATTGGAGCAACGGCAAAATTACAATATGCTCATACTGGGGATACTCTTTGTGATAAGAATGATCAAATTCAATATCCAGGAATAAAATTCCCACCTGCAGCACTTTTTAGAGCGATTGAACCAAAAGCACAAGGAGATGAAGAGAAGATAGGGTCATCTTTAACAAAATTAAATGATGAAGATCCATCATTTGTAATTGAAAGAAATAAAGAAACAAAACAATTGTTAATAGGCGCTCAAGGTACGATGCAGATAGATGTATTAGTTAATAAACTGAAAAAAATATATGGCGTAGAAGTTGTCCTTGATGAACTTAAAATTGCTTATCGTGAGACAATTAAAGGAACGGCAACAGTTCAAGGGAAATATAAGAAACAATCGGGTGGTGCAGGACAATATGGAGATGTGCATATAAAATTTGAACCATCTACAGAGTCATTTATCTTTGAAGAGAAAGTATTTGGTGGTTCTGTTCCTAGGAACTATATTCCTGCAGTTCAAAAAGGTCTTGAGGATTGTCTTGACAAGGGAGTTTTAGCAGGATTTCATGTAGTGAATCTTAAAGCAACTTTACTTGATGGTTCTTATCATCCTGTAGATTCAAGCGAAATGGCATTTAAAATGGCCGCTTCGATGGCATTTAAAAAAGGTATGAAAGAAGCTCATACAGTTTTATTGGAACCATTAATGCATCTTGAAATTATTATACCTGATGAATTTATGGGTGATATAATGGGTGATATGAATAAGAGACGTGGACGCATCTTGGGTATGGAACCTGATGAAAAAGGATATCAAAAGGTTATTGCCGAAGCACCTCAATCAGAGATTCTATCGTATTCAACAGATTTAAGATCGATGACACAGGCAAAAGGGTTCTTTAAAATGACATTTGACCGTTATGAAGAAGTACCGATGCAATTGGCTATTAAAATTATTGAAGAAGCGAAAGAAGAAGATTAATTAATAAAAATGGAACCGTTCTTTAACGGTTCTATTTTTTTTGTTAGAATAGAAGTATTAAATTGTAAGTGGTGATTATATGGCAAAAAAGAAAATAATGTATGTATGTCAAAATTGTGGCAATACAAGTGTTAAATGGCTTGGGAAATGTACAGAGTGTGGTGAGTGGGATACTTTTGTTGAAGAATACGACGAAGGCCGCAAAAATATTCCTGCGGGAATAATCAATATTAAAAAACTCGATGAAATAGATTTATCTTATGAAAACAGATTGAAGACAGAGATTGTTGAACTAGACAATGTTCTAGGCGGGGGAATTGTGCAAGGATCGTTGATTTTAGTCGGAGGAGACCCGGGGATTGGTAAATCCACTCTTTTACTGCAGATGACGCAAAGTACTTCAAAAAATAAATCTGTTTTATACATATCTGGTGAAGAATCTATGAGGCAGATAAAACTTAGAGCTAAGAGGTTGAATATCGAGAGTGAAAATATTTATCTTCTTTCAGAGACAAATCTAATTAATATTCTATCAGCGATTGATACAATCAAACCAAGTATTGTAATAGTGGATTCGATTCAAACGATGTCCAGCGATGATATTTCTTCTGCGGCAGGAAGTGTATCGCAAGTAAGAGAGGTTACTAATGCTTTGATGAAAGTCGCCAAGGAAAGAGGGATTGCAACTTTTATTGTAGGTCATGTAACTAAAAGTGGAGCTATTGCCGGACCGAAAGTATTGGAGCACATGGTAGATACCGTTCTGTATTTCGAAGGAGAAAAAAACAGCTTATATAGAATTTTAAGAAGCGTTAAAAACAGATTTGGTTCAACAAATGAGATCGGGTTATTTGAAATGACTTCAAAAGGGTTACTTGAAGTTAGCAATCCTTCTGAAATCTTCTTGCAAAACACAGGTCTGAATGAACCTGGATCGGTAATTTTTCCAAGTGTTGAAGGCACTAGACCGTTATTGGTCGAAGTTCAAAGTCTGGCATCTAATTCAGGTTTTGCCACACCTAGAAGAATGGGTGTTGGAACCGACTATAATAAGATAGTGATGATGATTGCCGTACTTGAGAAGAAACTTGGAATGGTGTTGTCCAATGAGGATATTTATGTGAATGTTGTAGGGGGTATTCACATAAACGAGCCGGCTATGGATCTTGCAATCATCTCGAGCATTGCCTCCAGCTTTCTGAACAAAGAAGTATCCAAGGATTGGGTTATCATTGGGGAGGTTGGATTGCTCGGTGAAATAAGGGTTGTACCACAGATAGAAAAGCGTCTCTTGGAGGCGAAAAGGATGGGATTCAAGAAGGCCTT